>JAGAEE010000032.1 GCA_017613295.1 Desulfovibrio sp.
CCTCCCCATCATCAGAAGAGGATATCACGACGGAGGAGGTACGCGAACCCGTGGCAGAAGAGGCCTATGACAGGGAGGTCGCTAAGGACGCGGATTGGGAAGACTATCTCGGCGAATTTGCCAGTACCCCACGTCAACTACAGCCACGCGAGTACGAGGTGGCTGAGGATATGTCACCTCTGGAAGCGCGTTATGCGGCCAAGCCAACTCTTGAAGCCCATCTCATGTGGCAGTTGCGTCTTTCACAGCTTACGGAAGCGCAGAAAGAAATTGGCGAGATCATTATTGGAAATCTTTCTTCTGGAGGCTATTTGCAGGCCACGGTGGACGACTTGGCCGCTATGGCGCATGCTTCGACAGAAGAAGTGCAGTCTGTGCTTGCAAGGGTGCAGCTTTTTGATCCCGTAGGGGTGGCTGCGCGTGACGCTCGAGAGTGCCTCCTCATCCAGATCAGGAATTTGCACTATGACCGCGACCCTGTTTTGTTGGAGCTTGTGCGGTCTCATCTGGAAGATCTGGAAGCAAAGCGTTACAAGCCTCTGCTACGCAAATTCAAGATGGATATGGAGGATCTGCGCGAGTATTTGGATATCATTCAGAGTTTGGACCCATTGCCGGGCGCTAGCTATGGTGGTGGCGAGCCTACCTATGTGAGTCCGGACGTTTTTGTGTACAAGATGGGGGACGAATTCGTCATCCTGCTTAATGAGGACGGTTTGCCACAACTGCAGCTGTCATCCATCAAGGTGAAAGACCTCGGCTGTACCGGAGAGGAAAAGGAATACTGGTCGGAGAAACTCCATTCAGCTTCGTGGCTTATCAAGAGCTTGTACCAGCGTCAGCGAACATTGTATAAGGTAATGGAAAGTATCGTTCAGCACCAGCGTCCTTTTTTTGAAGAGGGAGTCACTAAACTGGCGCCGTTGATTCTTAAAGATATCGCTGACGATATCAACATGCATGAGTCAACGGTAAGCCGTATCACAACTAACAAGTATGTTGCCACATCACACGGTATCTTTGAGCTGAAATTTTTCTTCAACAGCGGACTAGAATTGGTTGATGGCAGACAGGTGGGATCCGAGAGCGTGAAGGCTTTGATCAAAAAGTTTATTTCTGAGGAGGATCCCAAGGCTCCATTGAGTGACGAGCGTATAGGAGAGATGCTCAAAGAGTGTCTGAAAGTCAATATTGCCCGGCGTACTGTTGCCAAATACCGCACAACGTTGGGCATTGCCTCATCTTCAAGACGCAGAGAACAATTTTGATATTTCAGATGCGTCCAGTCAGGAGGAATCATGAACATATCCTTTGCATTCAAGAATTTTGAAGCGTCCGATCACCTCAAGAAGTATGCCCGTCGTCGCATGGAAAAGCTTGGGCGTTTTTTTGGCAAGGCTTCCGGTCTTGAGGTGGCCGTCGTTCTTACGGTTGACAAGTTTCGCCATCGCTGTGAGGTTACAGTCACTGGCGAGGGATTGCATATCAATGCATCGGAACAGACTTCGGATATGTACGCAGCCATTGATCTGGTGAATGATAAGATCGAGGCTCAGATCAAGCGGCAGGTTTCGCGAGTCAAGTCCCAACGTCGTCGTGCACGCAACACTGAGGTGGACGTCTTTTCGTATAACCTCGACACAGGAGAAACTTCCTCCACAGAACTGGCAGAAGGAACCGACCGGCTGGCTGCAAAGCCTCTACACCTTGATGAGGCACTTATGCAGCTTGATTCTGTGGGCGGAGAATTTCTTGTTTTCTTCAATGCGGAAAACAATCGTATCAATGTGGTATATCGAACCAAGACGGGTGGCTACGCTCTCATTGATCCAGTCCTATAGGCCCGTGTGAGGGCAAACCATGGTGTGAGATGTGGAGGAATCCTTATATCATGCCGTGTTCCCTCAACATTGGATATAGCGACTTTCCCCATACATGAGAAAAACCATGACTGATGTCGCACCCACATGTCACAGTGAGAGCTTTTCCAAAGGGAAGGTCTGCATCGTCACCGGTCTTTCGGGAGCGGGGAAAAGTACGGCCCTTAAGGTTTTTGAAGACATGGGACATTTTGTCGTGGACGGCTTGCCTGCTGGCATGGCGTCAGAAATGGTTGCCATGATGTCCCGACCTTCCATGGCGCATTTTAAGGGCATAGCTTTGGGTATGGATCTCAGGCAGAGCAATTTTGTGGACGAAATGATCGATTGTCTCAATGCCCTGGCGCGCCAGAATGTCCATCCCATGCTTCTTTTTCTTGAAGCGGACAGCTTAGAACTCGTGAGGCGATATGCTACAACGCGACGGCCTCATCCGCTTGAACGCAAGGGTTTGGGCTTGGAAGCGGCGCTTCAAGAGGAGCGCAACAGTTTGCTTCCCCTACGGGAGATGGCTGATCTTGTCATAGACACGTCGCGTTTTTCCATTCATGATCTGCGGCGTGCCATACAGAAGCGATGGGGGCGTAGCAAGGGGAAATTGCGTTCGGTGAGGGTAAACGTCATTTCCTTTGGTTTCAAATATGGTGTTCCTCGCGAAGCGGATCTTGTTTTTGATTTGCGTTTTCTCCCAAATCCGTATTTTGTGGAAAACCTTCGTCCTTTGAGCGGTTTGGACAAAAGCGTGGTTGAGTACGTGTTTCATGCACAGCAGAGCACGGAATACCGTCATAAACTTTTGGATCTGCTGCTTTTTATGCTCCCTCTGATGGAAGCGGAAGGTCGATACCGCGTCACCATAGCTGTGGGTTGCACTGGTGGTCGTCATCGTTCTGTGGCCATGGCCGAAGAAATCTGTCAGGCATTGCGACAGGCTGATTATCCGGTATATCTTGAACACCGACATCTTGAACTGGGATAAATAAACTGGCACGGTCAATGTGTGAGGGGAAGTCATGGTGGTTGAAGAGGAACAGGTGCAGGTCGGGATCATTGTGGTTTCTCATGCTGACTACGGCTCGGCCATACTTCGTACCGCAGAGTTCATACTGGGACAACAGAGCGATTGTTGTTCCATCAGCGTAGATGTGGCTCACGAGGTCTCTACAACTGTGCGTCGCCTTACCGATGCCGCTCAAAGGCTGGACAAAGGCGCAGGTGTTATCATCCTCACTGACATGTTTGGTGGCACGCCTACCAATCTTGCCCTTTCATTGCTTGCTACGCACAAGGTTGAGGTCGTTACTGGCGTCAATTTGCCTATGTTGCTCAAGGTCTTTACTTCTCGCACACATCCGTTGGACGAACTGGCTCATATCGCTGGAGATGCAGGGGCCAAGGGTATCGTGGTTGCAGGCAGTATGCTGAGGAATAAGAATCACGAAAAGACCGAAACTCACGGCGACAAGGTTGGTTGAGTATGTGGTTCCGTGTGGACAACAGGCTGGTACACGGTCAGGTTATTGAGGCATGGCTGCCCTATACCGGCGCGAAACATCTCGTCGTGGCAAATGACGCTCTGGCAAGAGATGTGCTGCGTCAGCAGATCGTCAGTTTGGCGGTTCCCCAGAGAATCGTGACGCACTTCATCCCGGTGCATGAACTTTTATCGACACTTGCCACGTGTGGCGACGAATGTTTTGTTCTTTTCGCCACCTGTAGGGACGCTCGTCGCGCTTGCGACGCGGGAGTTGCCATGAATGTGCTGAATATGTGTAATTTGCATTATGCACCGGACAAGTTGCAGATATTACCATATGTTGCTCTTTCAGCTGAGGATAGGGAGGACCTTCATATCTTGCGGGAACATCTTGTGCAGCTAGATTTTCGCAGTGTACCTACCGAAGCAATGAGAGGCTCCCATGAATTGCTTTTTTGAGTTCCTCATGACCGGGAGCCTTTATGCTTTTTTTTTTGTGCTGGCCGGAGCGGCGCGATCTACTTGCATCATAGGCTTGTTGGACAGGCCGCTCTTTCTTGCTTTGGTGGCCGGCAGTTGTACGGCAGACTGGTCATTAACCCTTTCTTTGGGTATTATCACAGAACTCTGTTGGCTTGACGTTATTGAGCTGGGAAGTGTTGTTCCACCCTATGCGGGACTGAGTTTCCTTTTGGCGTATCCTCTTTGCCGACATTTTGCCCTGCACAACGCCGGGCAAGTTTTTTTGCCCCTGTTGTTTTCCCTGTTCGCCGCGTGTCTTGCCGCCAGGTGTGAACGATATCACCGTTCTGTACTGAATGGCGCGATTGCCCCCGTTACTAAAGCCTGTTTTGGAGGCCGAGGGGTATCGCCGGGAAAAGCCGTCGTGATGTCAGGTTTGCGTCGGGCGACCGAACAGGCATTTATCTATATTGTGAGCTATATCCTTATAGCTGCCGGACTATCCGTCCTGATGGAACAGGATGCTTTCCCGGTGTTGGATGGCATGACGTGGCCAGTGTTGTATACCATGGCGTTGTTGGGAGCACTCCTTTCACTCCGAACCCGACAGGCATGTGTCGTTTTGGCTGGCGCGCTGGTTTTTTTGTCATTATTGATTTTTCCTCATGGCTGAAACTAGGGCGTGTTAAATTCTGGAGATTTGCAAATATCGTGACATATGCAAGCTCTTTTGGGGAAATAGCAGCGCCCGTGGCATTGGGCAAAGCGTGCTGGAAAAGCCATGAAGAAAGGGCAATTTCGTAACGAAAGAAAATATTATCTTGCTCCTTGCGATGCCGCAGTGTTACGCAGTCGTGTGGCCTGTATGATGCTGCCGGATGTGCATGGCAGTGGTGGCTACAAAATATCCAGCCTGTATTTTGACGATGTGTATGATACCGCATTGCGTGAGAAGCTGAGTGGTGTGGCTGTTCGCGACAAATGGCGGCTACGTTGGTATGATGATCAGCTTGATTTCATTCGTCTTGAACTCAAACACAAAGAGAATGATTTGGGCTGGAAGGTGCATGTACGAGTTACGAGACAACAGTTTGAAAGATTTGAGCAAGGCGATATGGAGGTTGTAGAAGAACTGACGGGAGAAGTGGGGCAACGTTTTCGTGCAGTACATCATGTACGGAGACTGCGGCCTGTTGTGCTCGTATCATACTGGCGTGAGGCCTTTTGCCACGATCTTGGTAATGTCAGGATAACCTTTGATAATTGTTTGCGAGCAGCCAAACCAGCCTCTCTCCATTCGTTTCCCATCTCAACGGATCAGCTGACCATTGTTGAAGTAAAATATGACCATATGCTGCCTAATTTTATCAGGTCGGTGTTTTGTGGAGCGCAGTTTACTCAACTGGCACTTTCAAAATATGTTATGGCTCGTTTAGCTTTGATGCAGACCGGTTTTGAATAGGGCCTTTTTGTGTTGATTGGGATATCCAGTCTGGAAACCCGCTTGACAACTGACAGACTTTGAATAGTTCTAGATAAAAAGGAGAAGTATTGTGAGAACCTTGATGTTTTTTCTGACAGTTTTTTTTACCCTGTGTGTGTGCATGCCACAGGTTACGATTGGCGCAGAACGGGAGGAAGTGAAATCACAACACCTGAGTGTTCCTGCGGACAAGACAAAATTGACCAAACAACAGCGTGCTCAATTAGACAAGATTTTGAAAGAGGCCGCCCCAATCCTTAAGGAAAAGCGGCATTTACTTCGAGTAGCAGAAAAAAATTACGCCAAGGCAGTGGCCGAAGGCAGTAACGGGCAATCAGAGAAAGTTCAGGCAGTGGCTGCGTATGAAGCATTGCTTGATGCAGAAATGCCAGTGCGAAAAGAGCTTAAGGCTGCGGGACTTCCTGCTGACATCCCTCTGGGTAAACGACCGAATTCGCGGCGTACCCAAAAGGGGCAAAAGACAGAACAGGATAGGTAATTTCTGGGGTCAAATATTGCTGTGCGGGCCCACCTTTGTTCCTTTGCGAGGAGAGGTGGGTGCTTCTTATCGTATTGATGTGTGAAAATGGCAAGGAGACGGTCATGCCCGGTAGTGCGGCATTGATTTTGGCGGCGGGCAAGGGAACTCGTATGCACTCGGACAAACCCAAGGTTTTGCAGACCTTACTGGGAACCCCCATGATCGCCTGTGTGATCGAGGCGTTACGTCCTATTTTTTCAGAAGACATCTGGATTGTTGCCGGGCATGGGGCTGAGCATGTCAAAGCGGTTTTTCCAGAAAGACATTTTATTTTGCAGGAGCAGCAACTTGGTACGGGACATGCCTTGCAATGTGCTTTACCTGTGTTAACCAGAGCCGGTTATACTCGTTTGCTGGTGGTCAACGGAGATGCTCCATTGTTGTCAGAGTCGGTGGTTCGTCTTTTTCTGCAGGAGTCGAAAGAGGCTGATATCGCCTTTGCCACCATTGAGATGGATAACCCTGGTTCCTACGGACGGGTAGTACGGGAACAGGATAATATTCGAGCCATTGTGGAAGCCAAGGATTATGATCCCGCGCAGTTCGGTCAGGCCACTGGTGAGGTCAATGCGGGGATGTATTCTTGCTCTCTTTCTGTTGTGGAGAAATTTTTGCCACAGCTGGGGAATACTAATCAGAGCGGTGAATATTATATCACAGATTTGATCGGTTTGGCTGTGGCGGAAAACTTTCACGTGAAAGGAGTACGTTGTGGGCGGGATGAGGCGCTGATGGGGGTAAATTCTCCTGCAGAACTCACCTCTATGGAAGAACGTTTGCGTGTGCGCATTGTTGAAAAACTTTTGGCTTCTGGTGTCATTTTGCACTCTCCGCAGTTAATAAGTGTGGGGCCTCTGGCTATTGTTGAGCCAGGTGCCGAGCTCAGTGGTCCATGTGAGATTTATGGCCGCACCGTTATACGACGTGGGGCCAGTATTGCCTCGCATTGTGTGATTTTTGATTCTTTCATCGAAACAGACGCAGAGGTGCGTTCATTCTCGCATCTTGAGGGAGCCCACGTCGGTCCAAGCTCATTGGTCGGTCCTTACGCACGCCTGCGACCAGGGGCGATGCTTGAGGAAGGTACTCATGTTGGCAATTTTGTGGAGTTAAAGAAAAC
>JAGAEE010000033.1 GCA_017613295.1 Desulfovibrio sp.
GCCTTCCGGGCCTGTGGCAAATTCGTCGGCCAGGGCATCCAACAGCGCTGCCCCCAACGGCGTCACCACAGCGCCCGCAGCTTTCGCCCGGAAGACGGGTTTTCCCTGCATAAGTCGAGCGGCCGTCGGTGCCGGCATGGCATCTGCAGAAACAGGCATTTCAGTCGGCCAGGGTAGCGCCGATGTTGTAAGACGCCGTACCCCTAACTGCTCCAGGCCAAGACAAATGCCGGGCACAAGCACGCACAGGCAAGCCCCATGGCTGTCACACAGTACGCTTTCGCCCGTCACACCAAGAGCAGAGGTCGCCGCAGACTGTAATGAATGCATTACAGCCAGCACACGACTGCGCGTGTGCTCAGGAAGTGGCAGAGCGGCCATAAAGCCCGTCAAATCCGCCATGCTGTCCTGGGGAAATGACGTACCATGCATGGTCACCTTGATACGGCAACCCATTCCCATGCCCCCTGATGCCGGTTCCACAAGGACACGACAGGGCATACCTGACCCCGCAAGGACAGCCTCCAGTGAATCAAAATTCATCCCAAGATGAGCCAAGGCGGCCAACACGGTTTGACCGTCAACGCCACCCGTACAATCCAGGAACAGGTCCATATTCTATCCCAAGCTTTGTTAGTGAAAAGCCATCGCCGGGCTTGTCTCCTTCCGATACCTTGTGTATATCTCAAAGCCATGGGGAATTGTTCCCCAAACAATCCACATGCCGCAACCCGCCGATCCGGAGGATAGCATGCCCGTACAAGACTGGATGACCACCGATGTCATCAGCGTAGGTCCAGATACCTCGCTGCTCAAGGTGGGCAAACTCATGAAAGACCACCATATCCGTCGCGTCCCCGTTGTGGACGAAAATAACCACGTTATTGGTATCATCTCGGACCGTGACGTCCGTGACGCCTCGCCTTCCAAGGCCACTACGCTGGATATGTACGAAATGCACTATCTTCTGGCCGAGCTGAAAGCCAAGAGCATTATGACCCCCAGCCCCATTACCGTCAAACCCGGCGACCCTGTGGAGCAAGTGGCCCTCATCATGCAGGAAAAGGCCATTGGGGGCCTGCCCGTTGTGGATAAAAACAACAAGCTGGTAGGTATCATTTCCGATCACGATGTCTTCGCCGCTCTGGTGGACATTACCGGTGTGCGACTTGGCGGGGTTCTCTTCGCCGTGGAACTGCCGGACAGGCCCGGCACGGCGAGACCGGTCTTTGACGCCCTGCGCGCCCACGGAGCCCGCATTTTCTCTGTGCTCACGGCGGCAAAACCTGACGACATCCGCCATCTTCACATCCGCGTGCGTACGCTGGAATCTCAAGCCGAGGAAGATTTGCGCAAAACCTTGGACGGCCTCTGCAAGGTGCTTTATTGGCAGCATTAACACGAACCCGCGAGCCAAAGCGCATAGACAGTATGGCACACAGGCACTGAAACAAAACCGCCAGAAAAATGTAAGGGACTTGCCATCAAAAAACAATTGCTGTATAGAAGAACTGTTTCGGATGCGTCAAGCGTCATGATTAATGGAGGGCTTCGATCGGGTTTGCCCGATTGTATACCGTCTGGACGTCCTTGTCCCGACGGATGGTGAAATAACGTCCAAGGAGGACACGCACATGGCTGAGATCACCTACAAGGGAAAAAGCTTTGAAGTTGACGAAGACGGTTTTTTGCTGCGTTACGATGACTGGTGCCCTGAATGGATGGAATATGTGAAGGAATCCGAAGGCATCAGCGAAATTACGCCTGACCATCAGAAAATTCTTGATTTCCTTCAGGACTACTACAAAAAGAACGGCATTGCCCCAATGGTGCGCATTTTGTCCAAGAACACCGGCTATAAACTGAAAGAAGTGTACGAGCTCTTCCCCTCCGGTCCAGGCAAGGGAGCCTGCAAAATGGCTGGTCTGCCCAAACCCACGGGATGTGTGTAGTCCCTGCGGCTACGGCATAATGCAGAAAAAGCGGAAGGGAATCCTTCCGCTTTTTGCGTTTTCAGAAACGACGGCATGAGGCTGCCGCATCAAGGTGTCAACAATCTAACCACATTGATGGGTCTCGGCCTCTCAATGGCATATCGACCTTTACGCCAGAACAAAAAAAAGGTATCGATAAGTTGTGGCATTTTATAGTCAGTGCGCTCGCCAAATGAACCGATATGAGGCACAGAAATGAGCGGACGGCCTCTCCAGAAAAAGAGGGAGCCGTCAAGCTAGGCCGCATGTCAAACGCCTTTTTTCCCGCTGTCTTTCGTTGAAACGTAAGGACACACAACCAGAAGGGGAAAAGAGGGTTCAAACCACCAAGAACTGTTTTGATGAAAGGCACTACCATCCTCAAAAAAACCTTCCTCTGGCTTCTGGGCATTTTTTCCCTGTGTGCCCTGCTTGGCGCTGCGGCTGTGGGCATGCTCTTTTTCTGGGCCTCACGCGATCTGCCCGACCTGAACCGCATTGCCGAATACAAACAGCCTCAAGCGGCGGTCTTTCTTGCACGCGATGGCTCTCTGCTTGGTACGCTCTACCACGAAAAACGTTTCCAGATACGGTTGAAAGACATGTCGCGATATCTGCCGCTGGCTTTTCTTGCAGCCGAGGACGACGCCTTCTACCATCACATGGGGATAGATCCCGTGGCTATTGTGCGTGCGGCCATCAACAACTTTCGCAAGGGCGGCAAAAAAGAAGGGGCCAGCACCATCACCCAGCAACTCATCAAGCAATTGCTGCTGACCTCCGAGCGCAGTTACACCCGCAAGATGAAAGAGGCCCTTCTTGCTTGGCAGCTGGAAAAGACCTTCACCAAGGAACAGATTCTGACAATCTATCTCAACCAAATATATTTGGGTGAACACTCCTACGGTGTGGAGGCTGCGGCCCGCACCTACTTTGGCAAACACGCCTCAGATATCACCCTGGCCGAAAGCGCCGTGTTGGCCGGTCTTCCCAAGGCCCCCAGCACCTATAATCCCTTCCGTCGCCCTCTGGAGGCAAAAACCCGCCAGATGTATGTCCTAGGCCGAATGCGTGATCTCAAATGGATTTCCCCGAAAGAATATGAACAAGCGGCATCCGAACCCCTGGTGTACTGGAGCATGCCTGAAAGCACGGGAGGAGCGGCCCAGTGGTATCTGGAAGAGGCGCGCCGTTTGCTCATTGAATTTTTTACGGAAGCAAACCTCAAGGCTCTGGGCATATCCACGGGGAAATATGGTGAAGATTTTGTCTACGAAGCAGGTCTGACCGTGCGTACCGCCATGGACCCTGTCCATCAAGCCGCTGCCGGGGCTGCTTTACGCCAGGGATTGGAGGATGTCGACAAACGGCAGGGATGGCGTGGCCCCCTTGAAAAATTGAATGACGAACAACAGAAGGAATTCGCTGCCAAAGGAGTTTTTTCACCCTATGACCTCGGAGGTGACAATTGGGTCAAGGCCATGATCACCGCCTCCGATGCCAAAGGTATTCGGGTAATACTGGGCTCCGGCTATACGGGTTTTATCACCGCTTCCAGCATGGCGTGGGCACGCAACTTCAGCCCCAAGGCAACGCCTGCGGTCAAAAACACAAGACAATTCGTGCCTGGTGACATTGTCTGGGTTTCCGCCGCGCCAGTCTCCCTTCCGGCCACAGACAACAAAACAAAGAAGGAACAGAAATCCCCTTCATCCCAAACAATCCCCTATGATCCGGCCACGGTCAAACCCAGCATGCCCATTGCGCTGCGTCTACAGCAGGAACCTCTGGTGCAGGGAGCTATTGCCTCGGTGGAACCACAGTCTGGTGACGTCGTGGCTCTCATCGGTGGATACCAGTTTGGCGAAAGCCATTTCAACCGCGCCACTCAAGCTCGACGACAGCCCGGATCCAGCTTCAAGCCCGTGGTTTATTCCACCGCCATGGACTTTGGTTTCACGCCGTCGTCCATCGTACTTGACGCCCCCTTTGTCTATGTCAATCCCTATACCAATGAGGTATGGCGACCCTCCAATTTTGAACACAACTACAAGGGCGAGCTGCCGTTGCACACGGCTCTTGCGCTTTCGCGCAACACCTGCACAGTGCGCGTGGCTCAACAGGTAGGCATCGCCAATGTTGTGGAAAGGGCCAAGGCCCTTGGACTCGAACCCCACTTTCCCAGGGAACTGGCCATAAGTCTGGGAGCCGTTGCCGTGTCGCCCCTCAACCTCACCCAGGCCTACGCGGCTTTCGCCAATCAGGGTTTGGGCGTACGCCCACGTATCATCACCTCCATCACTGACGCCCAGGGGCATGTCCTCTACAAACAAGATGTGGAGCACTGGCAGGCCATAACGCCTCAAAATGCTTATATCATGGCCACCCTGCTCAAGGAGGTAGTCAATGCCGGCACTGGTGGACGGGCACGCATTGAAGGAAGAAATATTGCGGGCAAGACGGGCACCAGCAACGATACCCATGACGTCTGGTTCATAGGATTTTCCCCCTATCTTGTCTCTGGAGTGTACGTGGGCTACGATCAAATTGATAGCCTCGGCCGGCAGGAACAGGGAGGTCGGACGGCAGCCCCCATCTTCCGACAATACCGCATGCAAGTTGAAGATCGCTATCCTTCCGACGATTTTGTCATGCCGGAGGGCATTGTCATGTCTGGAGGTCTGGCCTACCGTGCTGACATGCCCATACAGGGAACCTCGGCCACGGAGGCGTCTGCTGGCGATGGCTCGGTGGAGGATACCGCCGACGATGGCGAGGATCTGATGCGCCAGTTCTGAAATCGTCACCGCCTGATACTTTTTCCTGCACATGAAGGAGACCTATGATCCCCTATGGAACACTTGTTGTCTATGTTACGCCTAAGGGCCGCCGCTACGTCAAACGCCTCATCGACGGTCAGGACTGGCACAGCAATGATGGCATTTTGTACGCTGCCCAAGTTGCTCAGGCCAACTTCGGCTCAGTGGTGTGCACGCATCAGGGAGTCCCTGTTCAGGTGCTGGAGGCCACACTTCACGATCGTCTTATGAGTATAAAACGCCAGACTCAGATTATCTATCCCAAAGATATCGCCTACATATGCCTTCGTCTGGGGGCAGGACCTGGCCGCACTATCATTGAGGCCGGTTGCGGCTCTGGAGGGATGACGACGGCTCTTTCTTGGTTTTGCGGTCCCACGGGACACATTGTGAGCCACGATGCCCGTGAGGAATTTCTGAAACTCGCACGACGCAATCTGGAATGGGCTGGAGTTGGTGACAATGTGGAGCTGCACCATCGTGATGTGGCCGAGGGTTTTGCCATCAATGGTGCCGACGCGCTCTTTCTGGACGTCCGAACACCTTGGGAATATCTGGAACAATGCACCGATGCCGTAAAACCAGGGGCCTGTCTGGGATTCCTTCTACCTACGGTGGATCAGGTGAGCAAACTTTTACTTGGCCTGGAACAGGGGCCTTTTGCCGAAGTGGAAGTGAGCGAATTGCTCTTGCGCCGCTGGAAGCCTGTGGCAGACCGTCTTCGCCCTGAAGACCGTATGACAGCACATACAGGCTTCCTCGTATTTTGCCGACAACAGGACCGCAGCGCAGAATTCGAGGCACGTAAACCCAAGGGCACTCGTGAGGTCAAGCAGGATGCCGCCCGAAAGGCGCGCCTTTTGCAAAACGGCATTCAGACAAACTGATTTCTAAGCTACCAGAATCACCGAACGCCAAGCCGGCCAGCGCTGCCCTGCCTCTCCCTGCTTCATCTGCTCCCAAGGAATTTTTGGAATAGTCCTGCCATTCATGCCGTTGTGGCTTGCAACAGTCCTAAAATTACGGTACATAGAAATAGCTTTTTTCAATCCTTTTCACCATAGGGTATGACGTGGCTTCTGCCACGCCATGCGGCTGTAAAGCCCGGTGGGCACCGGGCTGGTCCGACGGGTTTAACCCTGCAACCCGCAAACCATGGGGCAAGCTATGACGGACTCTCTGTATTCGGCTGGCGGCCACATCGTGCCGCTTCTCGTGGGCATGGCCCTTATGCTGTATGCAGCCTGGCAGGCTGTACGGCAGCGCAACAATCCACGTGGTCTCATCCTCTGGGGCGCGTTGCACGATGTCGGCATTTTCTGCATGGCCATCGGCGCGTCCAGCAGCCTCGGCAGTGTGGGCATGTGGCTTTTTGTGCTGTTCCAGGCAGCAGTCAGGCTTCTCTCCTGGGCCGCCCTCAGCGGATTGACTCCGCTGGGGCTATCTTCCAAAGTCACGCTGGACGACCTGCGTGGCTCCGGTAAACGTCAACCCTGGACGGCCGCCTGTTACGGCCTGGGCATGCTGGCCGCCGTGGGCGGTTCGCCCTTCCTCGTACCCGAGGCCAGGCTGTTTATCAACGAAAGCCTTTTAAACGGCACGGCTGGAGCCTTGGCGGCAACCCTCGTCATGGCCTTTGCCACCACAGTCTTTGTCTGGCTTTATGTGGATGCCGTGCGCAAGGTTGCTCTCGAAACTCCTGCGGAAGACCAACCATGGTCTGCCCATGGCGGTAACACCTTTTTGATGTTTGCCCTTGCCGCCATCGTGGCTCTCATGGGTCTTTTCCGTGGTCCCATTGCCGATTTGCTGGCGCAGGCCAATGCGGTTTCCCTGCCGCACGAATCGGCACATCCCGCTTTCTGGTGTTTCTATGTCGGGGCTTTTGTCACCGGCATCGCCTTGCTTTTGAAATGTGACAAGGCGCCTTATGCCGGTGTGGGATTTTCTGCCCTGGCCCTTGTGGCCAGTCTTGGGGCATCCAGCACGCCGCAGGGCAAACTCTTCCTGGTGATGATCGGCGTTGTGGCGCTCGTGGTCAGCATCTACTCCGTAGGCTATATCCGAGAAGGCAAAGGTCGCTACTGGTTTTTCCTTCTTCTCACCTTTGCTTCTCTGGCTGGCATTGTGACCTCCTCAGAAACGGGAGGCCTCTACGGCTATTGGGAACTCATGACCTTCGCGTCCTATTTTTTGGTGGTGCATGAGGACAACCGCACGGCTTACGACGCCGGTCTCAAATACTATGTCATGTGTGCCGGCGGCGCACTCTTCATGCTGCCAGCCCTAGTCCTGCTTGGCGCGGACTCTTTGCCCTCCGGCATTTTGCAGGTGGCCTTCGCTCTCTGCCTGGCCGGTTTTGGCGTCAAAATGGGCCTTGTGCCACTGCACTCCTGGCTACCTGACGCCCACCCGGCCGCTCCATCATCGGTTTCCGGTCCACTGTCAGGTATTATCACCAAGATGGGCGTGTTCGGCATCGTTACGATCCTGCTCATGCGTCCCATAGCCACGGGTTTGCCGAGTCTTTTCGGACTCTCCTGGCTCGGCGGGGGACTTGTTGCAGCCGGTGCGGCAACCTTGGTGCTGGGCGAACTCATGGCCTTACGTCAGGAAGACATCAAGCGCATGCTGGCCTATTCCACATTGGGACAGATTGGTGAAATCGCCCTCGTGCTAGGCATAGGAACATGGCTTTCCACTTCCGGCGCCCTGTGGCACATGTTCAACCACGCTATCATGAAAGACCTGCTCTTCCTCGGGGCTGGAGCCCTGATTCTGCGGGCAGGCAGCCGCAAGCTGTCAGACATGCGTGGTCTGGGACGCCAAATGCCTGTCACGGTTGGTTGTATTGCCGTAGGTCTGGTGAGCATCATGGGCCTGCCGCCCTTCGGCGCTTTCTACAGCAAATTCCTGATGATCCAGGCAGCCACCTCTGCCGGGCAGATATGGCTGGCTGCCCTGATCCTTCTGGGATCGCTGGTAGGACTGATCTACTATACGCGTATTCTGAAAACCCTTGTGTTTGAAGAACGTCCCGCCGACCTTCCAACGGTCACAGAAGCGCCGCTCTCCATGCGCACGGGGCTTGTCGTTCTGGCAGCCATATGTCTTCTTTTGGGCCTTGCGCCGCAACTGCCCATGCAACTTGTGGCCCCTGTAGCCTCACTCTGCTTCACTCCCGACATGGGTGACGCGGCAGTCATGACCGCCATGAACGTTTCCTGGCCCATTTATGTCATCGTGCCGATTTTTGGTGCGCTTTTGCCAGCCGTTTTTTACCGGGAACGCCGCAAAGCCGGATGGACAAGTGTTGGAATTCTGTTGCTCACAGCCCTTCTGGTTGTGCTTTTCGGCCGGGATCTGGACACCCTCTCCTTCTGCTTTGCCCTCATTGTTCCGCTCATGGGTGCCGTGAACATGGGGTACGCTCTAGGATACATGGAGCACAGCCACCGTCAGTGGCGATTTTACTGTGCCTTTACCGCCATGGTCGGTGGACTGGTTGGCATGGCGGCCAGCCAGTATATGCTGAGTTTCTTCCTTTTCTGGGAGATAATGAGTTCCTGGACACTGTATTTGGCCATCGCTCATGAAGGTGACAAGGATTCCCTAAGGGAAGCCTTCAAGTACTTTATTTTCAACGTATTTGGTGCGGGCTTCATTTTTGTTGGTCTGTGCCTTGTAGGCCCCTTCATGCCGTTTGACACAAGCCTGCTGGCCAAGGGAGCTCCTGCCGTCTCGCACGGTGCTGCTTGGCTTGGCATGGCCCTGCTGGCCGC
>JAGAEE010000034.1 GCA_017613295.1 Desulfovibrio sp.
CCGCAGACGCTGATCAGTTTCCCGCTGTAGCTTTTGCAGGCTTTCCTCAGAGTCAGCCTGGCGACCAGTCCCTACACATCCTGCCAGCACGGACAGACACAATAACAATACTATGACAACGCGTTTCATGTTGTCTCTCTCCCCAAGAATTCCTTTTGTCTGAGTGCCACAATATCGCCCTCGGGAAAAGCTGCATCTCCCCTCTGAAAGATTTTTTCAGAGTGCGTTGGCAGCAGACTTGCAAACATCTTGTTAAAGTCTTACTCCCTACTTTACCAGACATAGAAGTGGCTTCTGATAGAAAATATCAAAAGGCAAAATCGGTCAATTTATTCCAGCTGTCAAGGCAATCCTTGAGAGGTCTATCCATCAGGCTTGTCAGATAGGCACTCTCTTCCGCTGACACAAGAAGAGACACAGGCACAAAAATCAGGTAGGAGGCGGGGCACCCTCGCCGTCCTCCCACTCCACCGGACATACAATTCCGTATCCGGCGGTTCATGTGTTGTTTTGAACCCTACGCTCGAGATCGCACAGTGACATGAATCCTAGTTTCTCAAAGTATCTTACGGGGAATGCCTGATTCATGTGCGAAGCATAACTGTTCCACCACAGGCCATACCAGTTCGTGGCTGACTTCCATGCACGTTCTTCATCAAGCCCACGTTGCATCAGTTTCTTCGCTCTGGTGTAGCTTCGTTTCCATTGTCGCCAAATTATAGCCGCATCTTATGGCCCGTTGGAGTCATACCTCAAAAACCGTACCAAGAAATTCTCCTTTTGCCTTTAACGACTCCGATGATAAAGGATTTCCCGATGCCTATTTCTTGTCCTAATACCCGGTATCGTGAAAAAATTCATACTAGTTCAATTATAATTGTTTTATATATAATTTTTCAATCATACATAATAGAAAATATTTCAGTGGATTATACACATTTCGAAGGTCATTTACGTGTAACGATGGCGCCAGGATACCAGGATTTTTTTTGCAAATGCCCGAACGCCTTTGCACTTGATTCAACTTCGAGCCTCATGCGTGGAAGTGATAAGGAGGTCCGCGACCTGTGCTCCGTATGAAGAAGGCAGACAGCAGCATCCTAAACGTTGCGCACAAGCCAGTCGTGCTTTCTCTTAGCATTCTTTGGGGTTGACAGCGGACGCCAGAAAGGCTAGGCCTTGTCGTTCACTTATTTAGCATGTCATAATGCGTATCGACCAATCTTATGGAGGAGGCAGTTATGCCCACTATCAACCAGCTTATCCGCATTGAGCGGAAGGCCGTGGTGAAACGCAAAAAAACCCCCGCCCTGCAGGCATGCCCCCAGCGTCGGGGAGTTTGCACACGCGTTTATACCACTACCCCCAAGAAACCGAACTCAGCTCTGCGCAAGGTTGCCCGTGTTCGTCTAACAAACGGCATTGAAGTCACTGCGTACATTCCGGGCGAGGGGCACAACCTGCAGGAACACTCCGTCGTGATTATTCGCGGGGGTCGTGTAAAGGACCTTCCCGGTGTTCGTTACCACATTGTGCGTGGTACACTGGACACCTCCGGTGTCAACGAACGCCGCAAAAGCCGGTCCAAGTACGGCGCCAAACGCCCCAAATAGTTTTCTGACACGGGTGTACGCCATGTGTTGTCAGGCTTGTCCCCTGTGTGCGCCGACAGCGCGGGGTTGGTGACACCCCCAAGACAATTGAAGGAGAAACCCCATGCCTCGTAAAGGTCCAGTTCCCAAGAGGGAAGTTCTGCCCGATCCCATGTATTCCAGCCGGTTGGTGACGAAATTCGTGAATCGGCTTATGTACAATGGCAAAAAGGGCGCGGCCGAAAAAATTTTTTACAGCTCGTTGGAATCACTGGCGGAAAAAACCGGTGAGGATCCCATGCGCGCCTTTGAAAAGGCTCTCGACAATGTGAAACCCCACATGGAAGTTAAAGCTCGCCGTGTCGGCGGTGCCACGTATCAGGTTCCTATGGAAGTACGCCCTGAACGTCAGGTTTCGCTGTCCATACGCTGGATCATCAACAACGCGCGTTCCCGTGGGGAAAAAGGCATGACTGCCAAGCTTTCCGCTGAACTGCTGGATGCCTTCAACGGGCGCGGTGGCGCGGTAAAAAAGCGTGAGGACACACATCGCATGGCCGATGCCAACAAGGCTTTTGCCCATTACCGCTGGTAAGCAAGAGTTTTTTCTCCCCTGTTATTGCCTGATTGCGACGCCGTGCCAGCAAGGAGCGGCGTCGCCTTTATACCCTACAGCGTCCGCAGACAAAACGACATCCCCCATTCTCAGGATGCACCGTTTTGCAGGAGGAATTATCGTGTCCCGCACCACCCCCGTAGACAAACAGCGCAATATCGGCATCATGGCGCATATTGATGCCGGCAAGACCACCACCACTGAGCGCATCCTTTTCTACACCGGCGTCAACCATAAGATTGGTGAAACGCATGACGGCGAGTCCACCATGGACTGGATGGAGCAGGAGCAGGAGCGTGGCATCACCATTACTTCCGCCGCCACGACCTGCTTCTGGAAAGACTGTCGCATTAATATTATTGATACTCCCGGCCACGTGGATTTTACCATTGAAGTGGAGCGTTCTTTGCGAGTACTTGATGGCGCTGTTTGCGTGTTTGACGCTGTAGCCGGCGTAGAGCCACAGTCGGAAACCGTATGGCGCCAGGCCGACCGTTATCATGTGCCTCGCATCTGCTTTGTGAACAAGATGGACCGTATCGGAGCCAATTTTTTCCGCTGCGTTGACATGATCCATGAACGCTTGGGAGCCAAGGCCGTTCCTCTTCAGCTCCCCATTGGAAACGAAGACAAATTCGAAGGTGTGGTGGATCTTGTACGCGGCAAGGCCATTCGCTTCGATAAATCCACCAAGGGCGCCAAATTCACCGTCGACGACATCCCCGCAGATATGCAGCAGATGTTCGATGAAAAACACCATGAGCTGCTGGAAGCGGTTGCTGAAGAAGACGAAGCTCTCCTGGAAAAATACCTTGGCGGTGAGAGTCTCACGGAAGAAGAGATCATTTCTTGCGTCCGCAAAGCCACCATTGCCCGTAACATTGTGCCAGTGCTGCTGGGTTCTGCCTTTAGAAATATGGGCGTTCAGCCTTTGCTCGATGCCGTGGTAGACTACCTGCCATCCCCTGTGGACATTCCCCCCACCCCCGGACATGTACCCGGCAAGGAAGACGAAATTGTTGAATGCCATTGCGATGACAAGGAACCTTTGGCAGGGCTCGTTTTCAAACTTTTCTCCGATCCGTTTATCGGACATCTTTCCTTCTTCCGTATCTATTCCGGTTACCTAGAAAGCGGCATGACGGTTTACAATGCCAATACCTCAAAACGTGAACGTATTGGCCGCATTCTCAAAATGCATGCCAACAAGCGCGAAGACGTCAAATGGGCAGGCGCTGGTGACATCGTGGCTCTGGTTGGTCTAAAGAATGCCTCGACCGGTGATACGCTCTGTGATGAAAAACGCGAAGTCATCCTCGAATCACTCAACATTCCCGAGCCGGTTATTGAGGTAGCCATTGAACCCAAAACCAAGGCGGACCGTGACGCCCTCTCGGCGGCACTGAACAAGCTGGCCAAGGAAGACCCATCCTTCCGTGTCAAGGGTGATGAAGAGACAAACCAGACACTCATTGCCGGCATGGGCGAGCTGCATTTGGAAATCATCGTTGACCGTCTTACCCGCGAATTCAACGTCAACGCCAACGTGGGTAAACCGCAAGTTGCGTACAGGGAGACCATCTCCAAACCGTCCAAGTCTGATCTCAAGTATGCCAAACAATCCGGCGGACGCGGTCAATATGGCCATGTGGTCATCGAAGTGGAACCAAACTCGACCAAAGGCTACGAATTTGTTAATTCCATCACCGGTGGCGTAATTCCCAAAGAATATATCCCCGCTGTAGATAAAGGCATTCAGGATGCCCTTAAGAGTGGGGTGCTGGCCGGTTTTCCTGTCGTGGACGTAAAGGTCAACCTGGTCTTCGGTTCCTACCATGAGGTGGATTCTTCCGAACAGGCTTTCTATGTGGCCGGTTCCATGGCTATCAAGGACGCCATGAAAAAAGCTAGCCCAGTTTTGCTGGAGCCCATCATGGACGTGGAGGTGGTCACTCCCGAAGAATACCTCGGTGATGTTATGGGCGACCTCAACGGACGTCGTGGCCGGGTGCAAAACATGGATGCCCGTGCCGGTGGCGTACAAAGTGTGCGAGCCCAAGTTCCCCTGGCGTCCATGTTTGGCTATGCTACGGATTTGCGTTCACGCACACAGGGGCGTGCCACATTCACTATGCAGTTTGACCATTACGAAAAGGTGCCTCAGGCCATCTCCGATGAAATTCAAAAATCTCGAAGTTAAATAACCTATACAGAGTGCCTCAGAGAATGAGGTATAGTATTCCATGTAGTAAAGATGCGCCGGTAACGGCGCATCTTTACTACATTGTCGCCCCTTAGAATGAGGCAATACATTGAAATATATTGATATAGTTATAGAATATTATTGTTACCGCCCATTATGCGCCATCAGTCTCAAGGCAGGTATTCTATGAACTTTCGTGCGCTTCTTCCCTACATTATCTCCGTAC
>JAGAEE010000035.1 GCA_017613295.1 Desulfovibrio sp.
GGTCTCCAGTTTTCTTACACCAATTTTCCCATGATGACAACAGGGTGTTAAGGATAGGGGAAATGTTCCTGTCAACATACCGCAATATAATGGTAGACAAGCCATTTTCCCGATTTGTCTTGTCCTGCAAAAGCTACTGAACATGACAGGCTGTCAAATTTTTTTTTAAAATTTGACGTATCTTTCCCTCGGTTCGTTCAATATTTCACAACATCTCACGGGAGGCTTGGCAATCTCCCTTTTGCAGACTACAATACTGTCTTGCCGGGAGCATGCTGCTTTCCTTTGAACCGGTGTTACCCGTATTTCAAAAAAATCCACACAGGACTGACATTCATGAAAGATGAACGGGGAGTATACTATCACCCACAAGCGGGCGACCTTCTTTCACGCGTCTATGTAAGACGCGGCCCAGACGGCGAGGTAGAATTTCGACTTTGGCAGGCTGACAACCCGCATGTGTGGGAACGCCACCCCTGGCTCAATATGGCTGACATACACAAGGCTGCGCATTTTTACCGTCAGGAACGTTCCCCAAATATTGACCCTCTGCAACTGTATGACATCTCCGTAGCGCGAGCTCTGCTACAAGAGGACAAAGCGTGAACAGACGCTGGTTACTGTCCAACAGGGACTTTTTGGTTAGAGATCTTGTACGGGACTACTGTATCGTTCACCATCTGCTGGTGGCCCAACGAAGTCGCTTTGAAAACGACGGTACGGTCTCATATACAGCCTTGCGTGACCTTCTTGGAGAGGCGAAACGCAAGGGGGTTTTCTGGCGACTCAAAGACACAGCCCATCATCTGTTCCGAAAGCTCTGTCAAACTGAAATCACCATGCCGATTTGTGACTTGCCCGCCGATGAAAACACCGTTGTGCAGGAAACGCTCATTGACTGGTGTGTCGGCTACGCTTTTCACGAATGCTCCAAATTAAAGGAGGATGCATTTCAGAGGCAACATTATGCCAACCGCCTCATACAGATTGCACGCCACGACCACCTCTCAGATGACACATGCTCCCCTTTGCTGGGACTCTCCAAGGAAACATTTGAAAGCTCTTCACGGGAACTGGCCCGCATCATGCAAGTATTGGGGCACGGATTGCGGTTGCTGGCACTCTATCTTGGCACTGAGAGGCACAATACGTCTCTCGCGCGATGGCTCGCCTGCGACGAAGCTCTGGCTCGGGAAGCCTTTGGCGCGACCTATGACACCCTCATGAATTCAGTTTTTGACGGGAATAGGGAAAGACTCTATCTTATGGCAGCAAAGGATTTTCTAAAAGCCGGTCGGCGCGAACCAGCGTTGGCACTGCTGGCAGGCGCACAACAAAAGGGACAGCTCGGCACAGAGGGGCTAAACTTCTTGAATTCCTTGAAATTGCCCGCCGCTGCCGGAAGGACATGTGGCATCTGCACCTTCTGTGACAAAAAACAATGCCGCCCTTCTCGGCAAAAAGACTGGGAGCAAAACACCACATGAACAGGCTGCAGGCCATGCGCGCCGTGCCATTGCTACTTTTCTCTATGGCATTGCTGGCTGGTTGTGCAACAGGTTCCAGGCACGGGGGCGGCACTCCCGGCAGCAAACCCTATACAGTTCTGGGCAAAACCTATTATCCGCTCAAATCTGCCAAAGGGTTTGTGGAAGAAGGTGTAGCCTCCTGGTATGGCCCAGGCTTTCATGGGAAAAAAACTGCCAGTGGCGAAACTTACAATCAATCAGCCATGACCGCAGCCCACAAACTTCTTCCTCTGGGTACGAAGGTTCGGGTCACACATCTTGGCAATGGACGCTCCCTTATCGTTCGCGTCAATGACCGCGGCCCCTTTGTGGATGATCGCGTCATTGATCTTTCACGTGCTGCGGCCACACATCTGGACATAGTGGGCAAAGGCACAGCCAGAGTGCGTATTTGCAGTTTGGATGTGGCTACGGCTGCCTCCTACGCTTCGACTCCAGCCACCATCCCTGCCAAATTCTTCTATATTCAGGTAGGCGCTTTTGCCGACAAGGGCAATGCAAATCGGCTTGTGGCTGTTCTCACGCAGGGTGGTCACAAGGGCCGCCTGTTTTTCGGCAGCAACAATATGTGGAACGTGCAAGTGGGACCATGGGAAAACCGTCAGTACGCCCTGGAAAATCTTGACACCTTCCGTCCTCTGTATCCCAGCGCTTTTGTGGTTTCCGACGAATAGCAGAAAATGAGCGGGTGTTGCCCATACGCTCTTCGCGGCACAGGCAGACACCCGCAAAACCGACACTGGCAAAACGCAAAAGCTCTGATTCTACAGATTGGCGGCGTACCAATCACCTGCCAAACGCAAACCCTGCCGCACGTCAAACTGCGGGGCATAGCCCAGCAAGGTTCTGGCACGCGTAATGTCAGCCAGGGAATGACGCACGTCACCGGCACGAAAATCTCGGTGAACACTTCTGGCTTCACCCGCCTCGGGTTTGTGCCGGGAGACCTCGTCCCTGATAAGGACGAACAGCTCATTGAGTGTGGTACGCTGACCAAAGGCCACGTTATATATCATATTTCTGGCTTCATCTTTGGCAAAGCTGGCCAGCAGATTCGCCTGAACCACATTGTCAATATAACAGAAGTCACGACTGGTCTCACCATCGCCGTTGACGTACACTGTTTTCCCCTTGACAAGATTGGCAAACCATTGGGGAATCACGGCCGCATACGCGCCATAAGGATCCTGCCGCTGACCAAACACGTTGAAATAGCGCAATCCTATGCTCGAAAAATCATAACAGCGATGGAAAACGTCGGCATACAGTTCGTTCACGTACTTCGTCACAGCGTAAGGCGAAAGCGGACGGCCGATTTTATCTTCCACCTTGGGCAACTCAGGGGAATCACCATAGGTCGAGGATGAGGCCGCATACACAAAACTTTGCACTCCTGCATCGCGTGCTGCTACCAGCATGTTCAAAAAGCCGGAAATGTTACACCCGTTCGAAAGGAGCGGATCATCAATAGAACGTGGAACAGAACCGAGCGCTGCCTCATGCAATACGTGCTGAACGTCCTTGCAGACCTGACGGCAGGTATCAAGATCTCGGATATCTCCCTCAACAAAGACAAAGCGACGCCATGCCTCCTCTCCCACGATATTGCGCACCATATCCAAATTTTTCTGATATCCTGTAAGAAAATTGTCCAGGCCGATCACTGTCTGTCCCAGTTGCAGCAAACGTTCAAGCAGATTGGAACCGATAAAACCCGCCACTCCCGTGACAAGCCAACGTGACGGTTGAGCAGGCATGGACTGGACAAGATCAAGATATGCGCTCATGACTGAATCCTGTGTTGACAGTGCGTTGAGGGGAAATGCATCACAAGCCCGGTGAGATGGGCAACACACAAATTTGTTTCCTCTTACTCCGGAGGAAGTCCGCTGTAAAGCGATCTGTGCCCCCTGCCGTTGCCCCTCTTTTCAGCCGGACACAGCGGTGCTATACATTTGTTGCGCCCTATCTTTCGGCATGTTCACATCGCGTTAGTGCATTGGAGAACCGGTATATGAAAATCGTCGTTCTGGGCAATCAGGCCAAAGCCATGAGCAATTTCTGGAGGGTGCTCATCCGTCAAATGTGTGAAGCAGGACACGATGTCGTCTGCTGCGCACCTTCCGGTGATGCTGAAGCGAATGCCATACTGACGTCACAAGGCGCCCGAATGCGTCACTATGCTCTGGATCGTAAGGGTCTTAACCCGCTACACGATATACGTACCCTCACGGCTTTGGCACGTTTATTCAGGGACGAACGACCGGATCTGCTCTTTGCCTCTACCATCAAGCCGGTTATTTATGGCTGCATGGCCGGACGCTTGACGGGAGTTCCACATATCTATGCCACCATTACGGGTCTGGGCTACGCCTTTGAAGCGGACAGTCCGCTAAAAAAATGCGTCAATCTTTTGAGCCGCCTTCTTTATCGGTTAGCCCTGAGCGGAGCAGAAGGTGTTTTCTTTCAAAACCAGGATGACATCCTTGTATTCCAAAAGGCCGGTATTCTGGACAGGGGAGCCAGAATTCTGCGTGCGCGCGGCACGGGCGTGGATACACAACGGTTCCACCCCACACCCTTTCCAGGGTACAGCGATGAAGGACGCCTTACCACTGCTCCGGTTTTCCTGCTTATTGCGCGACTCTTGGAAGCAAAGGGACTGCCCGAATACGCCGAGGCAGCCCAACTGGTCAAAAAATCATATCCAGAAGCCCGTTTTCAGATTCTGGGACCGTACGAACAGGGCTTGGGAAGCATTGACAAAAGCAGAATGCGACAGTGGCATGACAGCGGATGTATTGAATATCTCGGGGAAACCCGCGACGTCCGTCCCTATATTGCTGCGGCGCACGTTATGGTTTTGCCCTCCTGGCGAGAAGGCACACCCACGGCCATCATGGAAGGCATGAGCATGGGCCGAGCCGCTGTGGTGACGGACGTACCCGGTTGCCGCGAGGTGGTGAATGAAGGGGAAAACGGCTTTCTTGTGCCACGGAACAATGCCCGGGCATTGGCTGAGGCCATGGGAAAATTCATCAAACAACCCGAAATCATTGCTCGCATGGGTGCTGCGGGCCGAGAACGGGCACTGAAGGAATTTGACGCAGAAACAGTGGCCGCACGCATTCTCAATGATATGCATGTGCCCGTGCAAGGATGAAAAATCATGATAAGCAGCTATCGGATGGCCCTGTTACAGGTCCTTGACCTCTTCTGCATATTGCTAGCACTCGGAATATCCAGCTTCACCCTGGAACCCGATTTGAACATTTTTGACGACTATACCGGTGCGTCTCTTTTTACCATTTTCTTCTATCTGCTCTTCTTCTACATCCTTGACGCGTACAAAGTCGGCAACGAGGATTTCAAGGAGACCATGGGACGCGTGATGGTCGCCTGCCTGCTTGGCATCATTTCCTCGGCCACAGCGTCCTATGCCTTTCAACACTGGCGCTTTGACCGCGAAACCGTGGTCACGCTCTTTGCCCTTTCTCTCTGTTTTACCCTTGCATGGCGCATACTATACTACCGTAATGCCGACAAGCTCACACATCCTCTGCGTATTCTGCTCGTCGGCGTAGACCGTGCCGGCAAAGTACGCGAACTGCTGGCGGAAGGACTGCCCAAGGCTCGTATACTCGGCTATGTGGGGGAGCCTGACCAGGGTCCAGACGCTGGCCCCTGCCTGGGAGCTCCATTTTTGGCACTGGATATTGCGCGCAAAGAGCATGCTACCATGATTTTACTCCTGCCCGACGCCCCCATAGATGACGACATTGCCCACGACCTGCTTCTAGCCAAACTACGGGGCAGCATGGTTGTGGACATCCGCAGTTTTTACGAACATGTGGTGCAGAGACTGCCCTTAACGCAAATAAATGACGAGTGGCTGTTGCAGTCGGAAGGTTTTTCACTGAACACACGCGGTTCGTTGCGCAGGCTTAAGCGTGCGCTGGACGTGCTCATTTCACTCCTATTGCTCATCCCCGCTGCACCGATCATGTTGATCACCGCCATCATCGTACGACTGGAATCCCCGGGGCCCGTCATATACAAACAAGACCGAGTTGGGCTGTTTGAAAAGGAATTTACCGTGTACAAATTCCGATCCATGCGAGCGGATGCAGATAAAAATGGCGCAGTGTGGGCCAGTGCCAACGACAATCGCGTGACACGCTTTGGCAAACTGATCCGCAAAGTTCGCATTGATGAGCTGCCACAGATATGGAACATCCTCAAAGGGGACATGAGTTTTATCGGGCCACGCCCAGAGCGCATGGCCTTTGTGCAAAAGCTCAAGCAAAAGATTCCCTATTACAGTCTTCGCCATACGGTAAAACCTGGACTCACCGGATGGGCTCAGGTGTGCTACCCCTACGGCGCTTCTGAAGATGACGCCCGCCGCAAGCTTGAATACGATTTGTATTACATCAAGAACATGTCCCTGCTGCTGGACATCAATATCGTGTTTAAGACGGTCGGCGTGGTGCTATTTCCCAAAGGGGCAAGATAACTCAGGGAAGGCCTCATTCAAGGACGCACCCTGGAATTTCGCCCTGCAGAATCGCGTGACTGCGATGGGTTCTGCATGACATGCCGTGGTACATCTGTCTGTCGAGGTGTGGCAGACATTCCCGGCATGACCGCCTTCTGTGTTGAACCCGGAGCTGCCGTTCCGTTCTGAATCGCAGCCTCCGTTTTGGCTGGTGCCGGAGTCTGTGCGGGAACGGCTGGTTGGCCGGGGGCCGTCCAGTCTTCACGTGCAATGTGCCAAACGCTCCCGTCATACCGCAGCAACAGCGTCTTCACTCCCTTGTCCGTACGGCCGCTGGAGTCGGTATAGGTTTGCACCATGTCAGCGCGAATTCCTCCAAGCCTGTCTGCCATCAGACGCAATCCCGACAGCTCCACGCGACCAGGTCGTGACCGCAGCCACAGCACTTCCTTTTGCCTTCGAATATTCTGTACTCCCCTTCGCCCCTGCTGCACGGCGTCGTCTGCATAAAAAGACGTATAGGCCTCCACGTTCCCAGCTTCCCATGCCACACGCCAGCGCTCCACCATACGGGTAACGTCGTTACCAATCTGTTCCAGCCAGTCAACGGCAAGTCCCAACTCCATCGGCCTGAACTGCGAGCCGACAATACGAAACGTGTTTTCACTCCCCTTCTGCCACCACAGGGAAAGCAGCCCCTGTTCCATGCCTCGGGGAGAAAGCACCAGCATTTCGCTGCGACTCACGGCAAGTTCCCCCTGGATGTCAAACTTGGGCTCCCGGCTAACAAGATGCAGCCAAGGCATTTTGAAACGTTGCTCCAGGTTACGCCATGCAGTAGCGTACGATACGCCTCGCGGTACCCCTGGCACTCGGTTATAATTCGCAGGATCATACAGCTTGGTAATATCTGAAGAACGTGCTGCAAAAGCCTTGTTCCATGCCTTGATGGCCGTTTCAAGAGCTGTGCGAGCCTCCGGTGTCAGTGCGAGTGGTTTGGACGTCGGAGTTCCCACATCGGAGGCAGCGGCAAGTTCCACCACAGGCATGGTAGCGTTCTCTGAGTCTTGACGCGAAGGCACCTCAGAAGTGACCGGGGGATTCTCCCCACCCTGCCCCTGGATGGCAAAAGGAGAGGCTAGGAATTGTTCCTTCCCAGCACGTCCGAAAAACTGATCACTTCCCCATGGGATGGCGGCGGCCAGCAGGGAGCCACTCTTTTCTGCGGCAGTGGGTTCCTGCAACAAGGGTCCAGGCATCACAGTTTGCACCGAAGCGTCTTCCGGCATGTCCAAACGTGGAGGTTTCGGTGTTTCTGAAGAGGCATCACTGATCTTCTGCAAAGGCGCCTCTGCCACAAGTTGCCCCTTGCTGTAGGCCGCCTGCATGCCAAGATCCCGAGGCGTCCATTCCATTCCCACAATGCGTAACTTGTTATCCAATCCACGCTGCCAGTACAAACGGCGAATTCCCTCTGTAGAAAGATTGGACGCCGTATACAGCTGTTCAGACCAGGTGACCCAATATCCCGGTCCTTCCAAAACGTGAATTTTGCGATTGTATATCCTTATGAAGTCCAGCATGCTGAACAAGCGTTCTTTGTTCTGCCTGAAGGCGGCAAATGATTCTGGCATGGATTTTGTGTAAGCATCCCGATCATAGAAATCAAAAAGTTCCGCCGAACGGGCTGACCAGGCATTGGACCAATCTTGCATGCGCTGACGCAGTTCTAGCACCATGCCGTCACTGTCCGGCTGGGCTTGAACGCTTTCGTCCAAGCTTTCAGCCAGCACCACGGCAGTACCTGGAATCAGACTTGGTCCGACTTCGTCAATGTCCTTGAGTCCAATAGCCACACAACCACGTGTGGAGAGAGGTTCAATCCCGAATCCCTTGCTGTGAATCCAGATTCCATGACCGGTCTTGCCACGTAGCCTGTCTACCGGATTGGGATAGTTCAGTGTATAGGCAATGCCGCCGTATTCCTTAAAATCAAGGCCTCCGGCAATCTTGTATTCGATAAAGTAGATACCTTCCGGGGTACGCAGATCATTGAGTGCCTGTTTGTCTCCGCGCTTTTGCCCCGTGGTGCATGGATAGGTGTACTTGAGCTTGAGGGGACTTTTCCTTTCAAAAAACATGAAAGTTTGTCTTGCCTTGTCTACGGCCACAAGATGAGACGGTAGGCCTTCATCATAAATCCGGGCATGCCACGATTCGGCCCGGACTGGACAAGCCCCGAGAATACCGCCGGTCAGCATGATACCAAGGCAGACGAAAAAAAAAACGGGTCAAAACATCTATTGGCACCAGAAAAAAAGCCCCGATTCTGACAAAATCAACGCGCAAGCGCCACCAGTTCCGCTCTGGTAAAGAGGGCATGCAAATCATATCCCGCCTCACTGAGCTTTTCTCGACCACCTTCCTCCCTGTCCAGGATGGCGCACACCGCCACAATGGAAAGACCGGCGTCTCGAACTCGATCACAGGCCTTCAACAGGGAACCGCCCGTCGTGACAACGTCTTCCAGCATGGCCACACGATCCCCTGCGGAGAAGTTGCCCAAACCTTCCACAAACTGCCCAGTGCCATGTCCCTTGGCCTCCTTGCGAACCAAAAGGCCGTGAAGAGGACGTCCCTGTTCATGAGAAATGACCGTGGTGGCCGCGACCAAAGGATCTGCTCCCATGGTCATACCACCAACTCCCTTGATGTCCAGGGGCTTCAACAAATCGTTGAAAAGGGTGCCGATGAGCCATGCTCCCTCGGCATGCAAGGCGGTCACGCGACAGTCAAAATAATAGTCACTCCTGCGCCCGGATGCCAAGAGAAAATCCCCCTCACGGTAGGATTTGTCCACAAGAAGTCTGGCCAGACGACGTTTGAATGTCAACACTTGCTCAGATGTCATAACTTCCTCAATTTCTGTAGGTCATGGCATTTTTGAACACGCGTTCGTAGATTTCATCCTCATGCTGCAGGTAATAGGTGGGATCAAACAGCTCGTCCAACTGCTCGGCTCCCAGCCTAGAGCACATTTCGGCATTCCCACGCACTATGTCAGGAAAGGAGCTGCGGCTTTCCCAACTCTGCATCGCCAAACGCTGCACGGCTTCATAGGCTTTCTGCCGTGGCAATCCCGTGGCTATGAGGGCCGTCAGTACACGCTGGGAAAAATACAGACCAAATGAGCGTTCCATGTTTTCGCGCAGGCGTTCCGGTTTTACCACCAACCCCTTGAGAAGCCTGTCTAGACGATTGAGGACATAATCCGCCAAAATAGTCGAATCGGGCATTATCACCCTCTCCACTGACGAATGACTGATGTCACGCTCGTGCCAGAGGGCCTGATTTTCCATCGCGGCAAGGGAGTTAGAACGCAGAAGACGTGAAAGACCACACATGTTTTCGGCGGAGATGGGATTCTTTTTGTGCGGCATGGCCGATGATCCCTTTTGCCCCTTGGCAAAGCCCTCCTCCACTTCCAGGACCTCTGTCCGCTGCAGATGCCGCAATTCAATACACAAACGTTCCACACCACCAGCCATGACAGCCAATGAAGTAAAGAAATGGGCGTACCTGTCACGCTGAACGATTTGTGTGGAATGGGGGTCCACTTCCAGCCCCAGACGAGACAGCGCACGCTGTTCCAACTCGGGAGACAAAAAGGCATATGTGCCGACAGCCCCAGAAATCTTACCTACGCGTACGCTTTCCAGGCCAGCCTCCACACGCTTCAGATGGCGTTCAAATTCCGCATAGAATCCGGCCATCTTCAAGCCGAAACTCGTGGGTTCTGCATGGATACCATGGGTGCGCCCCATACAGAGGACGCCCTTGTAGCGTTGTGCCATATCTTCCAACGTTTGCAACACGGCACGAATATCTTGAAGGATCAGACGACCTGCCTGCACAAGCAGGAGAGCGTTAGCCGTGTCCACAATATCAGAAGACGTACATCCCAAATGGATATAGCGCGCATCTTCCGCCCCTACCTTTTCTTCAAGAGAGGTCAGAAAGGCAATGACATCATGGCGCGTTGTTTCTTCAATGACACGGGGGCCCGCGAAACCGATTAACGCGCCAGGTTCGGCAAGAATAACGTCGCCCAAGGAGGCGAAACTTGCCATAACGCCAGCCATCGTTGGATTCGTCAAAACCGAAATAAAAGGCAAATGTGCTTCAGACAATTTTGCCAGTGCTAGTGATGTTTTAGCCATTTGCATGAGGCTAACGATTCCCTCATACATACGTGCTCCGCCTGAA
>JAGAEE010000036.1 GCA_017613295.1 Desulfovibrio sp.
GGAGGAGATCCTTGCCAAGGAGCCGTCGGCGGAACTGCGTCCTGGTCAGAAAGATGTGGACAGTCTGCCTCCGTATGATGTGCTGGATCCTATTTTAGAAGAGCTGCTTCGATCCTCTTCGTGCGAGTCGGCATTGGCAAGTGGTGAAAGGGCTTTTGTAAGGCGCGATGTCCGCGACAGGCTTTTGCATGCTGAATTCAAGCGCCGTCAGCTTCCTCCTGTCCTGATTGTCAGCCGCATACCCTTTGGAGACGCCTGGAGGACACCTGTAGCCGGTAAATTTTGTGTGCCGGAAGAAAGCAATGATGAAAGGATTTTTTTTTGATGCCACGGTAAAAGTGAGGTGTTTTGGTCTGGTGGACCACACAGACAGGTTTTTTTCTTGAAGAGGCTGTCGCACTGCGATAAGAGCAAACAGCTACAACACATCGAACAAGTGGAGGAGAGTATGGCGGAAGCACCCGAAAGAAATCTGGCGCTGGATATTGTTCGTATTACCGAGGCTGCTGCTCTTGCCTCAGCCCGTTGGCTTGGTCGAGGCAACAAGGAGGCTGGTGATGGCGCCGCCGTCGACGCTATGCGTGTCAGCTTTTCCACGCTCAATATTAATGGGGTGGTAGTCATTGGTGAAGGGGAAAAGGATCATGCTCCCATGCTTTCCAATGGGGAACATGTGGGCAAGGGCGGAGGCCTCAGTTTGGATGTGGCCGTGGATCCTGTGGAAGGCACGAATTTGTTGGCTTATGGCCGTCCCAATGCGATTTCTGTTGTGGGGGTGGCACCGCGTGGCAGCATGTTTAACCCTGGCCCCAGTTTTTACATGCAGAAACTTGTCGTATCCCGTGAAGCTCGTGACGTTGTGGAACTCGACGCGCCCGTTAAGGAGAATCTTAAAAAAATCGCCAAGGCTCTTGGCAAAACCATGCAGGATTTGGTGGTTTTTGTTCTGGACAAACCGCGACACGAAAAGCTTATTTCCGAAATTCGCGAGGCAGGTGCACGCATTCAGCTGCAGACTGATGGAGACGTTGCGGGAGCACTTATGGCGGTGGATCCTCGTTCCGAAGTGGATGTCATGATGGGTACGGGTGGAACACCGGAGGGAGTGCTTACCGCCTGTGCTATTAAGGGTATGGGTGGTCAGATTTTGGCACGTCTTGATCCGCAGTCCTATGTGGAAAAGGAATCCATCAACGAATCGGGTATTGATATGCGCGAGATTCTTTCAGTAAACGAATTAGTGCGCAGTGACGACTGTTTTTTTGCCGCCACAGGCATTTCTGGCGGTGATTTCCTGCGTGGTGTACATTATAGTGCCAAGCATGCTGTCACTCATTCGCTGGTTATACGTGGCAAGACAGGCACATTGCGTTATATTGAATCCTATCACAATATGGACAGACTCTCAAAAATCAGTGCGGTTCAATATTGATGAAGCATATCGGCTTTATTTTGATTTTGTTGGCAGTTGTCTTGTACGGGGTCTGGCCTGAGCCGAATTGCGAGCTGAACACGGTTTGGGCCGCACAAGCTTCGGCCAGACCCGTCAAGACCAGAAAACCGTCTTCTGTATATGAGAACCAACCTGCGGTGACCGAAAAGGAATTGTGGCGTTTTTTAGAAATGTTGCCACAGTTTCGTGCCTGGGCCAAGGCAACCAATGAGGAAGCGCATCCCATCCTGCGCAACGGCAGGGCCGATTTTCTCTATTCTTCCAAGGCTGCGGCCTGGGTTCAGTCCTATGACTGGAATCCTGTCCGCTTCTTTTGTGTTATGGGACGTATGGCCGCAGCGTTAGCCATTGTGGAAGAAGGCAATGACCTTGGCACGCGTGCCAAGGACATGCCCGAAGTGTCCGCAGAGGAATTGTCGTTGGTTCGTCGGCATTTGGGCAGCATACTTAAAGCGGGGGGAGATGTCCCCCCCATCAGCAGATAATGCTGCTGGAGCGGCCAGTGACGTTTGGTGAGGGAGAATGAATGGGACAGGACATTTTTGATCTTGTCATAGTGCTGCTGTTGACTCTGTTCACAGCTAGGGGATTCATAAACGGATTTGTGGGAGAAGTTGCCTCCCTGGCTTCCCTGTTGGGCGGTTTTTGGGTGGCCCATCATTATCATGCCATGCTGGCCCCGCATTTGACCTTTATATCTGAACCTGGCTGGCGGATTATCTTGGCCTATATTTGTCTATTTTTTTGGGTTGTCATAGGTGTGGCCATTGTTGCTCGACTTTTGCAAAAAATACTTTCTTTCACCTTTGTTTCCTGGGCAGACAAGATCGTTGGTGGGATGCTGGGATTTGCAAAGGGGGTAGTGCTCTGTTCTTTGGTTTTGTTGGTGTTGCAAAGGTTTTTTTCCGATGCGCCATTTATGCAGCAATCCCGTGTAATGCCATATTTTAATGCCCTAATGAAACAGGTGCATGGCTGGTTGCCGCCGGACCTCACTTCCCGTTTGGGCATTTAACCCATGCAAGGATGTCTCCGCTATGCCTAAGACCGCACTGGAAGAGCTTCAAGCCGTCATTGACAGATTGATTGCACCGGACGGATGCCCCTGGGACAGAAAACAAAGTCCCCAAAGCTTGACGGAGTATATTATAGAAGAATGTTATGAGCTGGTCAGCGCCATCCGCTCTGACAAAATTGTGGATGTTTGCGAAGAACTTGGCGATGTAGCGTTTTTACTGCTTTTTGTGGCTCGGCTGTACGAGAAGCAGGGACATTTCAGTCTGGATGATGCCCTTAACAGCAATCGGGCAAAAATGATTCGTCGTCACCCGCACGTGTTTGGAGAAGCACATTTTGATACCAGGGACGATCAGCTCAAGGCTTGGGAAGAAATCAAAAGGGCTGAGCATGTGGAAGAAGAGGGCAAGCCCAAGGGACTGTACGACAGTCTGCCGGAAAGTCTGCCTCCCTTGACCAAGGCCTACCGAATCAACTCCAAGGCGGCTCGTGTGGGCTTTACGTGGAAAGACGATGAGGAAGTGGAGCAGCAGGTGGAGGCCGAATGGCTGGAATGGTTAGATGTCTCTGCCGGAGAGGACAAGGAGGCACAGCAGCACGAATTGGGTGACCTTTTGTTCAGTCTTGCAGGGCTAGGTCGCCGCAAGGGCATCAAGGCCAATGAGGCCCTGGACATGGCCAATCGTCGTTTTTTGCGGCGTTTCCATCGTATGGAGGAGCTTGCTTGTGCCAAGAATCTGGATTTTCCTCAACTTTCCCTAGATGAGAAGGATGAGTTGTGGAACTCCGCCAAGGCCGAGGAAGAAAAGGGCGGGAGCTGACCGTACATGCGGAAAGCGAGTATGTTTTGCGCTTTGGTTGCTCGATGTCTCAGTAATCTTGAGTTTCTCGTTTTTCTGCTTTTGGCATTGTCATTATGTGCTTGCAGTGCAGGGCATATGCGAAAACCCATGCCCAACACTGTCTCTTATGTATTGCCACGTGCCGATCCGGGTTATGTGCAATGGCTGGAACGTCAATCTATGCTCGGGAGTGCCCGTGAACTGACGGGAAAGGTTTCCGGTACCGACATCATATGGCGTCACAGTACCTCGTTGGGTCGGGAGCCTTTGTTGCAATCAGTCTCGCCGCACTGGCTAGACGTTAACCCGTATTCTGTCACGTGCAGCGAACCCCTTCTGCGCGCATTGGTCTCGCCTGCCTTTTTATCCTTTTTGAAGGAAGCCGGTTTCCAAGGACTGTTTCTCTCGCCGACGGGTGAAACAGGTTCTGTGTGGAGTTCAGTTGGGGGGGCACATGGCACTAATGAGGATGGTGAAGACGTCGTATCCCTGCGCCTTTCTCCAAGTCTTGGTAAAGATAGGGATTTGACCCTGCTGATCAATGCGTTGGAAAAAATGGATGTGCAGTTTGGCGGGGATTTGCCACCTGCAGCGACGGGCTTGGGCCCAGACTTCATGTTGCAGGCACGCAATGCGTCACGTTTTGAAGGCTTGTATGCCATGCTGCCCATCCCTTCTGAAGATTGGGGGATTTTGCCAGCTGCGTCCGACGAGTGGGACTGTCGTCCATTGGAGGCTGCAACCGTACGGGCATTGAGTCTGCGCGGTGATCTGCCCGGTTCTTTGTGGCGTGACAGCCAGTCCTGGAATATTTCCGGGGGCTGGGCTGTGACAGGTGAAGTGCGTGGTGTGGACGGTCAAATGCGGCGTTGGGCTTACCGGTATGCCGGGCATAACTTGAAGCCGGTGTTGCTGTGGCAGGATCCCTCGGCACAGGCTCGCCGTGTCTGGTCTGCCGCCATCATTCGTCATACGGGCTTGCAAAGACAGACTTTGGCCGGTCTCAGGCTGGAAGCACTGATGGGCTTGGACGCGATGCCTGCCGATGCGGTTGTCGGTGACCCATCACCGCTTGCCGTAGCTCCTGGGCCGGAAGCCTTGCGAGCCTTGTCTGGTGAAGTCCATCGTTATGGTGGATGGACTGTGCAGGATGATGTGTTGCCTCCACTATTGTCCCAGATAGTGCTGGAATCAGGCGTGGATTTTGCTCGGGA
>JAGAEE010000037.1 GCA_017613295.1 Desulfovibrio sp.
AGAGGAAGGCCCCGGCCGAGGTCTGCCGCACGGACTTGCGTATGGTCTCTTCCACGGGCGGGTCAAGCAATATGGCCGGCAGCATGTTTTGCCCGCGTGAGTGCATGTAGCATATTTGCCGCTTGAGCGCGCTGCGCACATACTCGGTGAGCATGATAATGTCTTTTTCCTTGGCGCTCCACTCAATGAGGGCTTCCAGAATACCGCGCAGATCGCGTATGGACACCTGCTCCTGCACCATGCGCTGGAAAATTTCGGCAATACGCTGTACGGGCTGAAGGCGTGTTACTTCGTGTACCAGGTCGGGCGCACGTTCCTCCATTCTGTCCAACAGGTACTTGGTTTCCTGCATGCCGATAAAGTCCCCGGCATGACGTGAGAGCAGAAGCGAGAGATGGTAGGCGATGATGCGGGAGTGACTCATGCAGGAAACTCCACCCTTGGCCAGACGGGCCGCCTCAGCCTCAGTCACCCACAGGCTTTCCACATCGGGCAGGAAATCCTCGCCTTTTTTGACCTGAACGCCCAGCATATTGAGCGTTTCCTGATTTTCACGAGCAAGCTCCATGTTGGGCTCCAGCTTGCCGGAGCTCAGAGGTATTTCATTGAGTTGCAGCTCATAGGCCAGACCCGTGAGCCGTCGCGCCACGCGCAGGTTGATGCCTGGGAACGGCACCCCCAGGTCAAAATAGAGGGCGCGACGCAGGGCTGCCAGCTCGTCGTTGAGTCTGTCGTAATCCAGAGCCGTGGAAAGCTCCTCGGAAATGTCGAGGATGATGGGGACGGTGGGCGAGAAATCGTCCTGCGGCTCACTGGCTGAGCGAGGTCGTCCGCCTTGTGATTCAGTGGAGGCCCGGACGGATTTTTCAAAGTCAGACTTGGCGTCGCGGCTGGCAGGCATTTTCTGAATACGATCCAGCACGTAGGCGAAACCGCCCAGAGCAAAGGCCAGGGTGAAAAGTTGCGGCTTGGGGAAGCCGGGAATGAGCGCGAAGAGAAAAATCAGCCCACCGGCGATGAACAGCGCCTTGGGCTGGTTGAAGAACTGTCCGCCTATTTGTGCCCCGACATCCACATTGGTATCGCCGGAGCGTGTGATAAGGATGCCAGCGGAAATGGCAATGATCAGGGAGGGGATCTGCGAAACGAGTCCGTCGCCGATGGTCAGAATGCCGTAGATATTGAGTGCCTCTGAGGCGGGAATGCCGTGCTGTGTCACACCGATGACCGTGCCGCCCACGATGTTGACCACGGCCACCACCATGCCGGCGATGCTGTCGCCCTTGACGAACTTCATGGCGCCGTCCATGGCGCCGAACATCTTGCTTTCCTGGCTGATGACCTCGCGGCGTTTCTGCGCCTCGGCCATGTCGATGACACCGGCGCGCATGTCTGCGTCGATGGACATTTGTTTGCCGGGCATGGCGTCCAGGGTGAAGCGCGCTCCCACTTCGGCCACGCGTTCTGCGCCCTTGGAAATGACGAGAAACTGCACAATGGTCAGGATGAGAAAGACCACCGCGCCCACCACAAAATTGCCACCCAGGGCGAATTCGCCGAAGGTCTGGATGATTTCGCCGGCATCTGCGTTGAGCAGGATGAGTCGTGTTGTTGTGATATTGAGACCCACGCGGAACAGCGTGGTGAACAAAAGCATGGTGGGGAATGAGGAGAATTCCAGCGGCGTTTTCACATACATCGTCATCATGAGGATGGCGAAGGAAAGGGACATGTTGGCGCCGATGAGCGTGTCCACCAGAAAGGTGGGCATGGGCATGATCATCAGGGCGATGACAGCCACCAGGAGGCCCACGAGAGCGAGGTCGCTGTGTTTCGTGGTGTGAGAAACGATGTTTCGTGCGGTGGCCAGAAGGTTCACTGTTCTTCGCCCCCGGATCTGCGAGCCTTCCAGAAGGCTGCCACGGCCTCGCGTGCCGCCATGTCGTCACCGGACAGCGTATGGGCCCGCGCCAGCAGCAAATGCAGTATGGCGTCACCGCCGGGAATGGGATCCCCGGGGGCCAGGCCAGTCAGCGTATGTAGGGCGGCTTCGCCGTCCTCAAGGCGTATGCAGGCGTGGGCGAGACAACAGCGGGCATGTACGTCGCCGGGGTCCAAAGCCGTCAGCGCGGAGAAAAGTCGTCGGGCACGAGCAAACTGCCCCATGCGTAAAAAGAGATATCCAAGGACATGCAGGGCGCGTTTTTGTCGTTCCCCTACGGATGTCGAGGTACCCGCCACCTTTTATCCCCCCACAAGCAGGCCGGAATAGGCCTGCAATAGTGCCTCGTTTTCCAGCAGTGGTGCCAGCTCTGCACTCACAAAGGAGCGTATCTCAGGCTTACGGTTGTCCTTGAGAGCCGAAAGGGATTCCTTCAGGGCGGCACTGAATTCCGCAGGCTGAAGGATGCTTCCGTCCCCCACTGACGGGCAGAGGGCCTGTTCCAAAAACTTGTCTGTGTTGGTCGCCCCGAACAGTTCCTCCAGCCCTGCCTCGCGTAAGGCCGTGGAGGGCAGGGGGTGGGCCTCTGGCATGCGTGGCAAGTCCTGTGAGTCCAGCACACCCTGGATGCCGAGATGTCCATCAAGAAGACGCAGCGGGTCAGGCATGGCTATTTGCTCCCATCACAAATGCTGTTCAGGCTGTCGGCCAGAAAAATCACGGCGTTTTCCAGAGCTTGTCCCGTGGCTTCACTCTCGTTAAAACGCGTGATCACCATAAGATTCTCCTTGTGCATACCGACCCACAGCGGCAGGGAGTGGGCGTGGCGGTAATGGCAGAAGGCCAGTGCGCGCCTGGCTATATCTTGGTCATGCGTCGGCATGTTTCGCATCAGGCAGGCTAACAACTCCTCATGGCCGCTTTTGGAGGAAATTTCAAGATGCAGTCGGCCCACGCCGGAGATATCCAGTGCGGTTACGCCTTCACGCCCCATGGCAAGCGAGGGCATGCCCAGGCGTTGTCCAAACTGTTGAATGGCAGATTGTATTGACACGGGCATTACTCCTGCGCCGCCAGTATGGCGTCCTCTTCGGCCACGGCATTGTCAACGGCGCCCTGCACGGCGTCCAGGACGCGTGTGCGACTTTCGGCATTGTCAAAAACCAGGGGCGTGAAGCCTCGAACAGTCTGCTGCAATTCCTGCAGGAAGAGTATGCGACGTTCCACATCAGGCGCACCGGCCTCACGGGCGATATCGTTCGCCTGGGACGCTCCCACAAAGGTTTGCTCGCCCATGTCAAGCACTTTGCCGAGAAGCTCTGTGCCCGTGATACCGCAATTGTGTATCTGGTGAATTTTTCCCCAGCGCTGCATTTGTGCGTCACACTGGGCATGGGCGCTCTGAAAGCTGCGCAATTTGCCAAAACTTGTATTCACGCTTTCCAGAGATGCCTTGTCCATGCTTGGCTCGTCGCAATTCATGTCTGCCGCCAGGGAGGCGTAAAGAAAATCCACGGCCTTGTCAAAATCGCCGCCATATTTTTCCTGCACATAGGTGTAGAGGGATCTAGTGGTGGTAAATTCGAGCGTGGCCTTGCGGTAGGTGCTCCCCAGATCCAGAGGTGACCCTAGGGAAACGTAGTTCTCCGCCGCCGTCAGCGAGCCGGTGACACCCGCACGGATGGCCGCTCCATAGCGCATATCCATGAGGGCCAGGGCCTCATCCAGTTCACGAAGAACTGTGGCATCGGCACCTTTTCTGGTCAGCTGCTCACGGGCTTCCTCCAGCGCGGCCCAGGCTTCGGCGGGTTCTTCGTGCTTCTCCAGGGCTTCCTTAAGAATGGTCTCCCGTTCCGGGTGCGCTTCAATGGCGCTGGTCAGGTCTTCCACGGCATCTTTGTCGGTGGCGCCGTTTTCCTCGGCCATTTTGCGGTACGCCTTGAGGCGTTCCTTCATGGAGCTGTCCGTCCGGTTGCGTTCTTTGCGATTTTTGAGGGCGTAGTCGTCGGACTTGTTGAGAGTGAAGGTCAATTCCTCCATGGAATCTTCAAAAATGGATTGGGGGGTGACAACTTCTACAACGGCCTTGCCGATAAGCTTGCCTGTGGCTCCCTGCTGTTGGCCGACACCAGGCGTCGTGTTGAAGATGGCCTGCGTCTGACCGGAGATTTCGTTCAGCATGCCTCACTCCTTCGGTATTGACTCACCATTTATGTAGAGACTCTTTTTTGAAAATGCAATATTGCATGTATATCGTCAAATATGACGATAGATGCATCCTTGATGAAAAATCAAAAAAATCTAGGTATTTTAAATAATTAGAATATTTATTCTATTATTGTCGTCAAAAATGACGGACAATGAGAAAGGCAGAGAAATGATTGCTATATATAACATATTGATTTTTCAGTAAATATTTATAGCCTCTTTTTGGAGCGGTTATTGCTTTGCCAGTAATCATGAAACCGTCCTTGTCGTTTGCAGGAACTTTATGTTACGACGAAACCGTGAAGTTGTTATTTTCAAATTCAACAATGAGGGAGGTGCCTATGTTTACACAAGAGGACAGCGCTCGGCAGGACGCGACGTTTGCGGAGCTTAAGGAAGAATTTTCGCGTTTGCAGCAGCAGGAAAAGGACATGCGCAAAGCTGCGGGTCTGCCGGAGGACGGTGATATGAAGGTGAACGAGGCCGACATAACGCCCGAAGTACGTACGGCCCTTGAAGAGGCCAAAGCCAAGGCAAAGCGCGAGGGCGCTGCCCGTGCCGCACAGTTCCAGAACGGCACAGCGTCAGTGCAGGCAGGGAATGGCGCGGCCGTCCCCGGTGGGCGTCGCCAGGGCGTTGTGCGCATTTAATGGTTGCGGAGGAATCCCCATGGCACAGACGCAGAACGCAACTGACATGAGCGCAACCCTGTCGCGCATAGCCGAGCTTTCAGGCCTGTCCGAGGCCGAGGTCACAGCCATGTACGAGCAGGCGCAGAAGGGCGCCAGCGTGTCGGAGATGTTCCACATCCCGTCGGCATCTTTGGAGGCCGGGTACGCCCTGGCCGGCA
>JAGAEE010000038.1 GCA_017613295.1 Desulfovibrio sp.
CCCCCAACGCGGGAAAAGCATGGGCCATACTCCCCAGCAACAGCAGGCAACGTCGCCCACGGGGTGCCATGACCAGACTCATGCAGGCCAAAAGCCCTACATTATACCGGATAAGGTAAGGAAACACTGAATGCCATTCCTGTGTCCACCAGGAGACAACACCAGAAACGCCCAAAAGAATGATCCATTGCCATCTCAGAGGATTGCCCAGGTGTTCTTCCTGCCTCAGATTCGCGGTAGAGATCGAATCCGATGTCGGCCGTAACAGAAGACGACGGGCTGCAGCGAACCCTGATGTCATGCTCAGGCGTCGCAGCACCATGCGTGGAAGAAGCATGTAGCGCATGGCCCAGGAGGCAGGAGCCAGAGTTATCAGCAGAGGGAAAAACAGCGTCACCAGATCGGTATCATAAAAGCCCAACAGCGTTCGCCCGAGGAAACCGGGAGATATGGAAGCGAGAATACCCGCAGCCACACCTGCTTCCATACTGCCCAAAGCCCATACCCAGGCATAGACGATAACGGCCACAAAACTGGCCAGTACCGCCGGGAACCAGAAGGCCACGACGGCCGGAGATAGTCCGCATATTCCCGCCATGCTCTTGAGCATCTCTGACATGGGATGTCCCACAGCCAGTCCGACGCCTTCTGCTCCGGCCACCCATGTATAGGCATCATGAGTTGCCAGAAGCCATTCACTGCCCAACCGGAATTCGGGATCCTGCCAGCATGGCCATTCCAGCATCCTCAAGGCAAAAGCCATGGCAAGCGTGACCACTCCCCAGAAACATCCTCTCAACCAGTACCGCCACATTGCCACATGGGGCAAATTGATACTGCGCACATCCACATGTTTTCCCGTTGCGTTTGCTGGGATACTGCCGGAACTATCTTGTTCAAAATCTTGCTTGTCTGCTGACATTGCCGAAATAGTTGAAACAGAATTGGGGAACATACACACTCTTTGCCGGGTTGTCCCGATGTGACAGTTACTCGCCATCCGTCATCAGAGCCCAAAAATACCTTTCACCACCATCTGTCATGTACGCATCTTGCCGTAACACCCGCCATGGCTCTGGCAACACGACGGGCGCGGGTTCAAGAGACATCACAACAAGAATACCTTCTGGCTGCATACGATTTTGCACGAAATCGACAAGTTGACGCCAGGGCATGAAAGCCCGGCTCAAAACAGCATCGGCCGGTCGTGCCTGAGTTGCAAAAAAACGCTCAGCCATGCCCCGGAATACGTATGTTTCTGACAGCCGCAACTGCGCAAGGACGTTGGAAAGGAAAAGTGCCCGCTTTTCACGCGCTTCCACCATATGATAGACGCCACGCGTCCAAAGCATACGCAGGGGAATGCCCGGCAGACCGGCCCCGGCTCCAACGTCCCAGCACAATGGTGAGCCTGGCAAGGGCAAGTCCTCCATAAACTCCGCCAAAAAGAAACTGTCCACCACAAGGTCGGTCAGGATATCCTGCCAACGACGTGGTCCCACCAGGTTCATCACGGCATTCCAGCGGCAAAGCATGTCAAGATAGACAGTCAGTTGATTGAGAGCTGAGGCAGACGCGCATACCCCCATCCTGCTGATCATGCTGGCCAACTCGCTTCTATCTACCCGCTGTTGTTGTATGGGATGTCTCATACGGATTCCCACTGCCCTCCCTTGCACAATATCTGTCATATCTCCGCAATGCAGCACTTGCAAGCATAACGACGATATCGTATATATGAAAGTTGCCATTCATATGCCTGAAAGGCGTACCTTGACATCCCTAGCACTAGCACTAGAGGAGGCTTAACCTCATGACCCAAACCGTTCTGCTTTTCCCCGGTCAGGGCTCGCAACTACCCGGCATGGGTCGCGACATGGCCGAAGCCGCGCCAGAAGCCATGGAACTTTGGAAACGCGCTGAACGTATCAGCGGTCTTGGCCTTCGTGAAATATTCTGGGAAGGGGATGAAACGGTCATGAGTGATACTCGTGCTCTCCAGCCAGCGTTGACCGTGGTAAACCTGAATCTCTGGAATGCCATAGCAAAACGCACGCTCCCCTTGGGAGCAGCAGGGCACAGCCTGGGTGAATTCAGTGCACTGGCTGCCGCCAACGTTCTCTCCCCTGAAACCATTCTGGAACTGACGGCCCTACGCGGGAAACTCATGGCTGAGGCCGATCCTGAGGGCAAGGGCGGCATGGCGGCCATTCTTAAGCTGGATTTACAAGATGTGGAATCCATAACGGCGGAGGCCGCATCGAGTACTGGTGAGCTCTTGCTGATAGCCAATTACAATACGCCTGCTCAATTTGTGGTCAGTGGCGTCAAAACTGCTGTAAAAGAGGCCTGCCAACTGGCTAGGGAACGCAAGGGCCGAAGCATCGAACTCAAGGTCAGTGGCGCTTTTCACAGCCCCATGATGTCTCAAGCCAACAAAGAACTCACGCCGATGTTGCGCAAGGCCGTGTGGAATAAACCGAAATTCCCCATATACTGCAACTCTACAGGTAGGGCAGCACATGATGGGGAAAGTCTGCGCGAAGCCATGCTTGTACAGATGACCTCGCCAGTGCGATGGATCGACACTTTGTGCCAACAATACCGTGACGGCGCCCGTCACTGGCTGGAACTTGGTCCCAAGGCTGTGCTCGGGAAAATGGTGACTCCATGCCTTGCTGGTTTGGCCGCTCCCGACGATTGCTCCGTCACGCTCGTGAATGACGTTGCCTCTGCCGCAACATTCGCCGGATAATATTTCTTCCTTTTTATGACCACAACGTTTTTGCCATTTGTCCATCCCGGCCATAATGACATAGCTCAAGCCACTTTCAGGAGAACACTTAGACATGCGCGCCACTGATACCCTGCGTGCGGCACTCAAGACTATTCTCAAGGAAAAAGGTCTGACGTGGCCCACAAAAACCGTTATTGACACCCCCCGTGATCCCAAATTCGGTGATCTTTCCACCAATGTGGCCATGCTGCTGGCTCGAGAGGCCAAAACACAACCTCGCAGTCTTGCTGAAACACTAGCACACAAGCTGGTGGAACAGTGCCCCGATGTGGAAAAGGCTGAAGCTGCCGGCCCAGGCTTCTGTAACGTCACTTTCACCCGGAATTTTTGGCGAGCCACCGTGGCAGAAGTAGAAACCGCCGGGATCAATTACGGCAAAACCACTGTCGGGGCACAGCGCAAGGTTTTGCTTGAATACGTTTCGGCCAATCCGACAGGTCCTCTGCATGTGGGGCATGGCCGAGGCGCAGCGGTTGGAGACAGTCTCGCACGGCTCCTCCGCATGGCCGGATATATGGTGGATACCGAATACTACATTAATGACGCCGGAAGACAAATGCGCCTGCTGGGGCTTTCCGTCTGGTTGCGTGCTCGGGAATTACGCGGTTTGCCAGTCACATGGCCTGAAGAGGGGGAATACTACAAGGGTGACTATATCCGTGAAATCGCACGCGAAATGCTCAATGCTGATACGTATCTCACTGACCTGTCGGATACCGAGGGTCAGGAACGTTGCTACGACTGGGCCATGAAAAAAATTCTCGCAGGTATCAAAAATGATTTGCACAGCTTCCGTGTAGATCACACTCACTGGTTTTCTGAAAAAAGCCTTGTAGAGAGCGGTGCTGTAGACGCCGCCTTTCAGGCCCTGTCCGACGGCGGCCACACCTACATGGGCCAGATGCCAAAACACGGCTCCGAACGGGCCGAGGCCGTTGAGAAAAGACGTCAAACTCACACGGATAAAGAGGCTTTCTGGTTCGCTACCACACCCCTTGGTGACGATATGGACCGTGTGCTGCGCAAATCCGACGGTAGCCTAACCTACTTCGCCTCAGATATTGCCTATCATCACGACAAGTATCGTCGCGGATACGACTGGCTGATCGACATCTGGGGGGCGGACCATCACGGTTATGTTCCACGGATGCGTGCGGCCATAACGGCCATGGGCAAACCCCAGGAAAGTTTCAGCGTCGTGCTCATCCAGCTGGTAAATTTGATGCGTGAGGGCAAACCCGTCAGCATGTCCACCCGTGCGGGAACATTCGAAACTCTGGCAGACGTCATTTCTGAAGTGGGTACCGATGCGGCACGATTCATGTTTCTTTCACGCAAAAGCGACAGTCCCTTGGACTTCGATCTCGATCTGGTCAAACAGCGCAGTATGGACAATCCCGTCTATTATGTTCAATATGCCTATGCTCGCATCTGTGCCGTACAGCGCCGTGCTGTACAACTTGGGCTGAATCTGCCGGACACCAATGATAGTGTGTCTCTGTCTGCTCTTGACACGACCGAAGACATGGAACTCTTGCGCAAAATTGCCTCTTTTGGGGATATGTTGGCCAGCGCCGCCCAATCTCTGGGAGTTCATCATGTAAGCCACTATCTCACAGATCTGGCAGGGATGTTACACAGCTACTACGCAAAAAATCAAATACTCACAGAGAGTGATGTGCCACGCAGTCTGGCCAGATTGGCTCTTTTACGCGCTGTGGGCCAGGTGCTTCATAACGGCTTGGATATCCTCGGCGTCAGTGCCCCTGAAACCATGTAACAGGCAAGAGAGCAAACATGTCAGGACCGCTGCGAAAACCACGCGTCAAGGGCACGCAGCAGGAACATACAGCACCACCTTTCACCCTTCGCGTATCACTGCCCATGAGCATTGTTTTGGCCGCCGTTTTGGCTGTGGCTGCGGGATGGTCTTTCTTCATGGGCTTCATGGTAGGACGCGGCCAGAATCCTGAATCTCGACTTGAGCAGATCACTGGGCTCGGTCGCGGGGGAAACCATGGGCAACCTCCAGAAAACGCCGTTTCAATACCAGCTGCCAGTGAAACAGCCTCGCTGACAGAAACTGGGAATAGCACAGATCATGAGCTCATACCGTCACAGGACACAAACCGGGTTCCACAGCCACTTCAGGATCCTGAGGCAAACCGAAATGCCAGCCAGCCCTCACCGACCCCCGGTGTAAAACCGGCAGAAGAGGCCGCATCCGCCTATCCTTTTACCCGTCCCAGCGGGGAAAGCCTTACCGCCTGGGGAATCACACCCACTGGGGAAAAGGAAAAAAAGGCTCAAAGCGTTGAGGTCACACCATCGCAGGGGGGTGCCAAAACTCCCACCACAACGCCCCAAACTCTGAACACTGCCGTTGCTCCAAAATACGACTTTCTCTATCAGGTGGCCGCGTTCAAAAAATCCAGTGAGGCAGACAATCTTTGCGCCACGCTTACCTCACATGGCTTTAAGGCCTCCAGCCAAAAAAACGGCAAGGTACGGCTGGTTCTCGTCAATTTTCGAGGAACGGAAGAAGACGCGGCATCCCTGCGTGATACCCTCCAAAGGATGCATCTGGGAAAACCAATACTGGTCGCTCGCAAAAATGTGACGTCCACCCCCTCCAAAAAGAGAAAACGCTGACATAAAAACGCATACTTCTATGTCGGCCAACTTCCAGCCATGCGGGAGACAGTCGCACAACGCGGCATAAGGCCTTGAAGAAACAACAGGGGACTGCGGGTCATGACAGCTCCAACCACATTGGTCATTTTTATAAGTTTTCTCGGGCGGCGCAGTCTAGAAAGTATTGCTGCCTTGGGTGGCACAACCCTTTTCATGCTCGACGGATTCGTGCATATTTTCACAAGCGGAAGGAAAATCTTCCCACGTACCGTGTACCAGCTCTATGTTATCGGATTCAAGTCGCTTTTTCTCATCATGCTGATCGGCATTTTCTGCGGCATGGTATTGGGTTTGCAAGGTTACTACACCCTTGTACAATTCGGCTCGGTAGGCATGCTGGGATCAGCCGTATCTCTTTCTCTCATCCGTGAACTGGGACCAGTACTCACGGCTATCATGCTCACTGGGCGGGCGGGATCATCCATGACAGCAGAAATCGGCGTCATGCGCATCACTGACCAGATAGACGCTCTTGACGTGATGGATATCAACTCCATGGGATATCTTGTCAGCCCGAGACTCCTTGCCGCTCTCATTGTTTTTCCGCTACTGACGGCCGTTTTCGACGTTATTGGCATTGCTGGCGGCTATCTCACAGGCGTGCTCATGCTACATATCAACGAGGGCGCGTACTTCTATCGCATCGCAAGCTCAGTCACTCAAACCGACATCTACGGGGGGTTTCTTAAGGCCATCGTCTTTGGCCTGCTGGTCACCACGGTTTGCTGCCATCAGGGCTACACCGCCAATAAGCGCCGAGACAGTGTGGGGCCAGAAGCCGTGGGCAACGCCACCACATCGGCCGTGGTCACTTCCTGCGTGCTTGTCCTTGCTGCCGACTATGTCATTACCTCTTTCCTGCTCTAACGTCATGCCTTCCGTCACTGTCATCGGCATAGACCCGGGTTCCCAGCGAACAGGTTGGGGTGTGGTTCGCGAAGTCTCGGGCACACTGCAACTGGTGGATTGCGGAATCATTCGCACTACGTCGGCGGGAGACATTTTTTCCCAACGGCTGAGCTATATCTATCACGAACTCGTTAGTATATTGCAACGTCTTAACCCTGACGAAGCTGCCGTTGAGCAGGTTTTTACCGCGAAGAACGCTGCCACGGCACTAAAACTTGGGCAAGCCCGCGGCGTGGTCATAGCCGCCCTGGCCTCGCACGGTCTTGCCATCAGCGACTATGAACCCACACTGGTAAAAAAATCTTTGGTGGGTACAGGACGGGCAGAAAAAAGCCAAGTTGCCTTCATGGTACAGCGACTGCTCAACGTCAGGCAGCAACACTGGCCTCTCGATACGACCGACGCCTTGGGGCTTGCCATCTGTCATCTCACCATGCGCCGTTTTGCCAAACTGACCACGATGTGCCCCTTGTAGACTATTCCACCATTTCTGCCTTTCTGATCACAATGGCTTCCATGGGGACATCCTCCCAAAAACCCTTTTTTCCCGTTGTCACCTTGGCAATTTTGTCCACAACTTCCTGCCCTTTGATCACCTTGCCAAAAACGGCATACCCCCATCCCTGCGGAGTCTGGTTCCTGAAATCCAAAAAATCATTGTCCTTCACATTGATGAAAAACTGAGACGTAGCGGAATGCGGCTCACTGGTACGGGCCATGGCAATAGTGTATTTTCGGTTTTTCAACCCATTGTCGGCCTCATTACGAATGGCAGGCCGACCCCCTTTCTGCTCCTTCAAGTCAGGTGTGAGCCCTCCCCCCTGTATCATGAAATTCTTTATCACACGATGAAATATTGTACCGTCATAAAATCCGGCCCTGACATACTGTACAAAGTTGGCCGTACTGATGGGAGCCTTTCTCGCGTCCAGGCGTACCACAATGTCCCCCACACTTGTAGAAATCCTAACGGCCGGGTCAGGGGCAGCAGCACAGTCTTGCGGGAAAAGCGCAAAGCTCATACCTATTGTCAGTATAAAAGCACACATCTGTACTGAAAACACTTTCATAGCATACTCCCTGTTTCTTTCACCGAAGAAAAACCCCGCCAGCCGGGGCAATCCTTGCGGACATCCACCTAGCCGACGGGGAAAAAACCTGAGATATTGAACGCTTCTATTTAAAAGCCTTTTCAAAATTGGGCACGACCTGCTTCTTGCGGCTCATGACACCATCCAACCATACCGAATTACCCTTGGGTTCCACACCAAAGGCTTTTTTGACAACGGAAGGATCATCAGAAACAATAAGCATTTCTGAGCCTTCTTTCATAATGTCTGTCAGCAGAAGGAAAACACTATGGCGTCCTTCACTTTTAACCTTGGCGATTTCTGCCTGAAGGCCATCCTTGACCTTGTCAAGCAACGAAAGATCCACGACTTCGAGCTGACCGATACCGACCTTGTTTCCGTTCATATCAAAGTCCTTATAATCGCGGAAAACGAGATCATGCATGGACGCTCCATCAACGGCACTCTTGACCTTGAACATCTCCATGCCGAGCGCCTTCACGTCTGGCACACCGGCAATTTTGGCCAAGGCTTCGACGGCCTTCTTATCCTGATCTGTGCATGTGGGCGATTTGAAAATGACCGTGTCCGAAAGGATGGCGCAGAGCATGGCACCAGCAATGTTTTTGGGAATTTCCACACCGTAGAAGTCATACATGTTCTTCAAAACGGTACCCGTGCATCCCACAGCCCAAATCCAAGCGTCCAGAGGAGCGGAAGTGGTCACGTCACCCAACTTGTGGTGATCGACAATGCCCTTCACACAGGCGGAATCCATCCCCTTTGGGGCCTGGGCCAAATCTGAAAAGTCTACCAGGAAGATATCTTTGCCGGCCACATCACTGACAACCTGTGGCGCGGTAAGACCAAATTTGTCCAGTACGAATTTGGTTTCGGGAGTGGGTTCGCCCTGGGCGGCAGGCACCACGTCCTTACCTAGTTTTTTCAAAAGATCAGCGCAAGCGATGGCAGCAGTGATGCTGTCGGTATCGGGATTCATGTGACCAATGACGAGTGCGGACATGATAATTTCCTCCGATATGTCTTGTATTTGCGGTTTACAGCAACCGCTTTGTTCTCTTTAGCACAAAGTCAGTGACATGCCAAGCCTGTTTAGGTTTTTGCCGTGCGAGGGTGAGCCTTGTCATAAACGTCTACCAAATGTTCAAGACTGACCTGCGTATAACGCTGGGTGGTTGTCAACCTTTTGTGCCCCAGCAACTCCTGCACGCTACGCAGATCTGCCCCGGCCATAAGCAAATGCGTGGCAAAGGAGTGACGCAGACTATGCGGAGACACGATGAAATCCAGGCCGGCACGACGGCACAGACGCTCAATAATGCGCTCCGCCTCACGCCTATTCAAACGGGCTCCGCGCATTCCCACAAAAAGCGCTTTTTCCTCCGGAGACGCCATAAAAGGGCGTTCTTCCAACCAGGCGACGAGGCTTTCGAAAGAAGTATCAGAAAGAGGTGCTAACCGTTCACGAGAGCCTTTGCCAAAGACTCGTAGGACTCGACAGGTCATCTGGACGTCCTCTACATTAAGGCCCAGAGCTTCGGAAATACGCAAACCAGAGCCGTAAAGGAGCTCTGCCAAAGCCAGATCACGACGCAGACGGCGCATTTCTTCCGGGATCTGAATTCCCGGGGAACATGGAGTGTCCAATAAGGCAAAAGCTTCATCGACATTAAGCGCACGCGGGTGACGTTTTTCCTGGCGAGGATTGCGTACCTGGGCGGCCACATTATCAGATATGCGCCCCTGACGCTGTTGGTAACGGAAAAATGAACGCGCTGCGGCCAATTTTCTCGACATGGAACTCTTGGCATCACCCTGCTGAAACAACCAGGCAAGATAGGCCTGCATGTGGCGTCGCGTTACTGTTTCTGGCGCTTCAAGGCTCACCCGCTGTTCCCGCAAAAATCCATTCAACTGACGCAAATCACTTCCATAGGCCTTTTTCGTTGCCTCGGAAGCCCCCTTCTGAACCGCCATCCATGTCAAAAAATTATCTATACTCCTTTCACAGTCGTTCACGTAACAACCTCATAACGTGCCCCAGGCAGTCTGCGCACCAAGCCCAGCATTTCAAGACCGATCAGGGTTGCGCTGGCAACAGCAGCGGAAAGACCTACCGATACGGCCAGCTCATCTGCCTGTGCTGGCCCATGTGTGCGAAGGAAATCAAGGATCGCTGATCTCTCATCTTTCGAAACCAGCTGCTGGGCAGCCCGATCGCCCTCAGTCAGCGCAGTTTCTCCAACCTCTGTACGAGAGATGTTTCTCAGGGATATTTCTTTGCTCTTGCATGGCAATCCTTTCAAGACGGCCGTCGATGCTTCTTCCGAGTCGGCTTCGTCACCCGCAAGTATTGTGGCATCTTCTGGCAAATCAGCAAGACTCACTCCATAGGGACGCAGCTGTTCCGCCAGATCACGCAATACGTCCTCGGCACAAAATACGGCATGGGCTCCCTGTCTCACCAGATGTTGGCTGCCACGACAATGGACATCCAGGGCTGGTCCAGGAACGGCGTAAACCTCACGATCCTGTTCCAGGGCAAGTCGTGCCGTAATCAGACTGCCGGAGCGCCATGCGGCCTCCACCACCAGCACCCCCATGGATAGCCCACTGATAAGGCGATTGCGTATGGGGAAATTGCCCGCCTGCGGTGGTGTTCCCGGAGCAAATTCCGATATCAGCAAACCATTCTGTACCATGCTTTCAAAAACAGTGTGATTCTGACGTGGGTACAGCATGTCGATCCCTGTGCCCAGGACTCCAATACTGCGCCCCACAGCTCGCAGTGCTGCTTCATGCGCCACCCGGTCAATGCCCAATGCCATGCCAGAAACTATGGTTAGACCGCATGCCGACAAACTGCGCGCCATATGTTCCGCCACAGCAAGGCCATGCTTTGAGGCTTTGCGAGACCCCACTACGGCAATAGCCGGATTGTGTAGCAAAGTCAGATCACCACGACAGTACAACAAGGCAGGAGCGTCGGGGATGCGTCGCAACAACTGCGGATATTCTGGATCTTTCCAAAAAATGACAAGGGTGTCCGTTTGGCGTGCCTTGTTCCACTCTTCCTGCGCCGTAGGACGCCAGGCATCCGAAGCCAGAATTGCGGCTTTGTTCTCTCCAACTCCGGCCTTGGGCCATTGCTCGTGCTCCTGCACGGCTGCATAGGCGGAACCAAAGTATGACAACAGGCGACATACCGTACGCGCCCCCAGTCCTCGACAATGCCGCAAGGCAAGACAGGCCCAATATTCCTTGCGCCTGTCTTCATCCATCTGGCACACGGCCATGCTACAGCGTGTCGGAGTCATCTCTTCACAGTAGTCTGCCTCACTCTACGTCAACGAACCAGCCCCTGAGAACGGGCACGTTTTGCCGCTTCGGATTGAGGGAACTGTGATACAAGTTTTCTGAAAGCCTCGGCCGCTCCAGCCTTGTCACCCATCTTGCTCAACGTCATACCGGTCTTCAACAAGGCGTCCGCATTCTTATGGTGACGTGGATACCGGGCATTGACCTTTTCAAATTGTGCCAGAGCATCCTTATAGTTTCCCTGTGCGTAATACCCCTCGCCTATCCAGTATTCTGCATTGGCGGCGTACCGGCCTTCCGGATAAGACTGTAGAAAGGACTGAAAACGTGAAATGCTTTCTCCGGCACGCCCAGCAAGGGCAGGACGTACGGCTTCCTTGTAGGCGACATCTTCCGCCTTGCTCGACTTGTGTGGGGCAGGGGGCTGCTGTGATGACCGGACAGGCGTGGACTTCACGGAATTATTGCCGCTGTCTGGCATAGGCTGTTTGGCAGTGCTGGAATTTCTGGCAGATTGAGGCGCCGCTTCCATGGGGGGCAAACCCAATCCTGTTTTTTCCGGCGGCAAATTCACATCGGCCCCCGTAAGTGTTGGCACGGGAACGGCATTGCCTCTGACAGGAGTGGGCTGCGGAATATCGGGCTTAGGGGCAACGGCTGGCTTGCTGACAGACGTCGGAGCATTTTCGGGTGGCAATCCCAGCGATGTTGGAACACTCACAGACGCTGAAGGCCCTTCTGATGTGGAAACGTCCGGCTTGGGCGTGGCCGAAGGGATCGTTGCCACATGAGCGGTTTGACGCCCAGGATGAGGAACCTTTTGGGATTTTACAGGCATTTCTCGAGGAGGAACGGTCGGATCTATACGTCGCGCATGGGGTGCCAACGCAGAGTCAGTCTTTGTCTGTGAAGATGTCGGACCATGTGAGGTCAGGGTGACTGCACTCCCTCCCTTTACCGATGGCACAGTGGCAGCTTCAGTTTGTACCGGGAGAACAGGTACCGCAGTCATTCCAGTTTTTCTGCCCTTGCTTGTGCGTACCTCATAGACCCTGTTGTTCAACTGGGCGACACGGCTATCCAGAGCGGAAACACTTTGCTCCAAAGTCCGCAGACGCTGATCAGTTTCCCGCTGCAGCTTTTGTAGGCTTTCCTCAGAGTCAGTCTGGCGACCAGTTCCTGCACATCCTGCCAGCACGGACAGACACGATAGCAATACTATGACAACGCGTTTCATGTTGTCTCACTCCCCAAGAATTCCTTTTATCTGAGTGCCACAATATCGCCCTCGGGAAAAGCTGCTTCTCCCCTCTGAAAGACATTTTCAGAGTGCGTTGGGAGCAGACTTGCAAACATCTTGCTCAAGTCTTAC
>JAGAEE010000039.1 GCA_017613295.1 Desulfovibrio sp.
CGCCCCCTCCGGCGGCGGCAGGATTAGAAGTACATTTTCTCAAACGGGATTTCGTACTGCGACAGGCCGAACTCCACGCCCTTGAGACCGCTGACGTGCACCGCCTTGGTACGCGAGTAGGACAGGGGAATGTACACGCCCTCGTCATGGACATAGGTGAACACATCCTTGTACATGGCGCGACGTTTGGCCTCGTCCGGTTCCGTCATAAGGGCGGTGATGGTCTTGTCCAGCCATTCCTTGCGCTCCATGCCCATTTGCGCCTGATAGTCGCCGTGGGCCGGGATACGCCAGGAGGAAAGGTAGGACTGTGGATCGTACGGGGTGCCCCACGACAGGGAGTATTGCAGCTCGAAGTCGCCTGTCTTCTGGCGATCAAGGTACGCCTGCTTTTCCTCGCCAATGATTTTCATGTCCACGCCCAGCTTTTTCAGGTCGCCCTGCATGAACTCGCTGATGGTGCGCTCCTGGGCGTTGTTGGAATTGTAGTAAAGGCGCACAGCGGCCTTTTGCCCGTTCTTGTAACGCCAACCGTCCTTGCCAATTTTCCACCCAGCCGCATCCAGCATGGCGGAAGCTCTCGCCGGGTCATAAGTACGTTTTTCCAGGGGGATGTCACAATACTGCACGGTCGAGGCCATGAGCGTGTCGGCCACCTTCTCTGAACCGTTAAGCACGCCTTGTACAATGCCCTCCTTATCAATGGCATACTGCAAGGCAAGACGAACGGCTTTTTCCCTGGTAAAGGGCTGGTGAGCGTTGAGCAGGATGGCCCTTGAGGCAATAGGCTGGCTGATGGCCGCCACATATTTGCCCTGACGGCGCAGAGCGTCAAAGCTGTCTAGATTGACCATGTCACCGTCGGCCCCGAAAATAAGATCAATTTCCCCCTTCTGGAGAGCCAGCAGAATGGCCTGATGGTCGGGCATGACCTTCCAACGCACGGCGGCAATCTTTGGTTTCTCGCCCCAGTACTGCGGATTGGCCGTGAACAGGGCGTACTGGTTGTCCTTATGCTCAGCAAGCACCCACGGACCGGTACCCACCAGCCCGGAAACTCCCTTCTTGGTCTCACCGTCTATAAAACACTTGGGTGAAATAAAACGGAAGGGCCGCAGCAGGCCCAGTTCTATGAGCGTCGGATAGTACGGATGCTTGAGCACAAGACGGAAGGTGTGTTCGTCCACCACTTCCCCCCGCTCAATTTCGTTCATCATGTCCAGCCAGGCATGGCGGATGCGGTTGGCCATGATGGCGTCCATATTCAGCTTGACGGCTTCGGCGTTGAAAGGTGTCCCGTCCGTAAAGGATACATTCTTGCGTAGATGAAAGGTGTACTCCTTTCCGTCCGGCGATATGTCCCAGCTTTCTGCCAGCCAGGGTTTGACGCCATCCTTGGTATTCATGACCAACGGCTCGAAGACCATACCCTGGGCAGCCATTTCGCCCCCATACAGATGCGGGTTGATATCGCGAATGTCCTTGGTGCTGGCGTAAACCAGCTCGGTCTTTGGTGAAGCATCACACCAGGCCGCCGAAATCATCACGCAGATACACGCGACAAAAGACAAAAAAAATTTCCCCATGCCAATCCCCTCCTCCCGTTCGGGTGGAAATTTTTACGTGACAAAATTTTATAAATCATGTTACTGGAGCCATCAGTAATACATTTTTTAAAAATGTGCCATTAAAATTTGACTCCCGTGGAGGGCAACATGCTTCGAAAAGGTCATAGAAAACGAAAATTTCTTACCCCAATTGTGATGGGCATACTATGTGTACTCTGTATGCCCATGACAGCCAGTGCCGTGGATTTCAAAATCAAAGGCGTCTGGATCAACATGTTTGAATATGGCGACGGCGGCAACTTCATCAAAAAGGACCGCAACGGCAACCAACAACAGGGCTGGGGACGCTGGGGGGAAGATCAGTTCGAGGCAAAAAACCGCGTTCGCCTGCAATTGAACGCGGTGGCGTCAGAAAATCTTTCTGGAACAGTGTATTTTGAAATCGGGGCCATCACATGGGGCCGGGCAAACAAGGGCGGTGCGCTGGGCGCAGACGGCACAAATATTGTAAAAATCAAGCACAGCTATCTGGACTGGACCTTGTCCAACACCAGCATTCACACCCGTATGGGCTTGCAGCGTATATTTCTCCCGGACTATGTGACGGAAGCTTCGCAAGTTTTTGATGCCGATGGTGCCGGTGTTTCCGTGTCTGTGCCATTCAATGACATCATTTCCCTCTCGGCCTTCTGGGCGCTGCCATTCAATGACAACTGGGATGGCGGCAACGATGCCAATCGTGTCAATTATCTCGACTATGCGGACCTCTTTGGAGTGACATTGCCCTTGAGTTTTGATGGCTTTCGGCTGACGCCGTGGGCCATGCTTGGTGCGTTTGGTCATAATGCCTTCAGAGACGGTGCGGGTACCTATTACAGCCGTAACAGAGGTGGCAGCTATGGGCTTAGCCTCGCGCCCACCGCTTATGCTGTCGATGGCAAAGAGAACACGTATTCTTATACGACTGCCATATGGGCTGGCCTGACTGGCGAATTCACCGCCGCTGACCCTTTCCGTCTGGCGTGGAGTTTCAACTACGGTTCTGTGGATACTGGGGAAGAGGTGCTCAACCGGCGGGGTTGGTATGCCGCGTTATTGGCTGAATACAAATTCGATTGGGGTACCCCCGGCGTCTACGGCTGGTACAGCAGCGGAGACGATGATGACCCGACCAACGGTTCGGAGCGGCTGCCCAACATTGAGGGGAACAACGAAAGCACAAGTGGCCTTACCAACATTGCCACCATGGGCACCTGGACCCTTGGACGCGATGGCGTCATTGGAACTACCCTTGCTGGAACATGGGGCTTGGGCCTTCGCGTACGCGACTTCAGTTTCATTGACAAGCTGACGCACACTCTGCATGTCAACTACTATCAGGGGACAAATAGCTCTGATATGGCACGCTATGTCAAGGGCGCGCCGTCCCGCTACAATATCACGCGCCCGGACAGGCAGGACTTCACTTCCAATGACTTTTTCGGTCTTTATCTGACCGATCAGGACAAGGCGTTTGAGGTGGGCCTCAAGTCGCAATACCAGATATATGAAAACCTGAAGCTGCTCGTGGAGGCCAACTACATCGCCCTGTGGCTTGACAACTCAAGCAGCGTGTGGGGCGGTTTCACGGACGACACAGGTGCGTACCGTCACGCCAACAGCACTGAAGACCTCTGGAACGTCAACGTGAGCTTTATATACAAGTTTTAAAGCATTTTAAGAAAGAGTTAAAAAAGTCAAACACGGCTAGTCCCCCGGCAAAGCCGGGGGTTTGTCCGCTTCAGAAAAACAAAATCTTCGTATTGCGTCAGACCATAACAGCGTGGGCAGTTCAGTGTCATTACTGACCTGCCCATTTTTATCAAACTCTCGCGCACTCGTGTAGAAAAATTGTTGAAATAATGAAAACACGCACGTTGAACCATAGGTAGCTCGAAAAGCCCCTTAAGGACTTTGGCACGGGCCAGAAGGCTTTGTCCATCGAACGTCGATAAGCTGCGTGGAGCCTGCCTGACAGCCAGTACGAAGATGCCCCTTTCACTCGCGCCTTCGTTAAGGAGAAATTCGTGGCCGGTTTCACGCTCTTTGCTGCCATCAC
>JAGAEE010000040.1 GCA_017613295.1 Desulfovibrio sp.
GGCTTGGACAAATTGCCGGGGCCCGCGATATCCTGGTGCGGCACGCCAAAGAGAGTACGGACGATTTGACCAGAGAACCTCGCAAGCAGTAATGCCAAGGGGGGGCTACCCCCCCCACCTAGTCAAACCAGCTTTCCCATGAACGGTATTCTCTACGGAGTGGGTGTAGGTCCGGGCGCCCCCGATTTGCTGACACTGCGGGCGGTGAATGTGCTGCGACGGGTCGACGTGATCCTGGCTGCCGCTTCACCCCGCAATGATGGTTCCACAGCACTGGACACAGCGCGTCCTCATTTGCGGCCCAATACGCGGGTTGAGCGTCTGAATTTCCCCATGACGCATGAAAGAAAAGCCCGGCTCAACGCCTGGCGTGAAGCGGCCAAGACCACCCTCTCCATTCTGGAATCCGGACTCAATGCGGCTTTTCTGACTATTGGTGATCCTCTCATCTACAGCACCTTCGGCTATCTCATGCAGACACTGGCAAGGCTGGCTCCCCATATCACCGTAGAGGTGATTCCCGGTATCACGGCCTATCAGGCTGCGGCAGCGCGCACTCGAACCGTGTTGTGTGCCGACAGGGAGTCTCTGCTTCTACTGCCGGGAATAAACCGCCGCCAGGATCTGGAAGACGCTCTGGAATACGCAGACACGGCGGTCATTCTTAAGGCCTACCGCAATCTGCCTGCCATACACAAGGCCCTGCAATCCTGCGGTCGGGCGGAAGACGGCATTTTTGCCAGCCTGGTGGAAAGGCCGGGGGAAACGGTTCGGCAAGGGCTGCCCGATCCCGAGACCACACCGCCCTATATGAGTCTGATACTCAGTCGTAAGCCGGGCAGCCGATGAACAAGCCTACCTTTTGTCAACAACACGTTTGGATTTGCTGAACGTGCGCGGCAGACTGGCGTAATCCGCCACCTGCACCTCAATGCGTGCCATGATCGCCTTGTGCAGACGCTGAGCCAGTGTGGCAGCGAGGGAAACATCGTTGCCAGATGTCTGATCCTGCGCACGCTCCACCGTCAGGGTCATGTGATCCACGGCCCGTTCATCCCGTGTCAGCTCCACCTGATATTCACCGCCCAATTCGTCAAATTCGCCGATAACCTCCATGATCTGGCCCGGGTAGATGTTGACACCGCGGTATATGATCATGTCGTCCGAACGCCCAAGAATACGGTCGTGACGGGGCATGTTCAAGCCGCAGGCGCAACGGCCTGGTAAAAGGCGCGAAAGGTCGTGCGTGCGGTAACGCAAGAGGGGCACGGCCTCCTTGCACAGGCTCGTGACCACCATTTCTCCCACCTCGCCTTCGGGCACTGGAGCAAGGGTTTCAGGATCAAGGATTTCAATAATGAACAGGTCTGCCCAGTAGTGCAGGCCATTGTGTTCGTCGCAGTCAATGGCTGTCCCCGGTCCATACATTTCTGTCATTCCGCCGATGTCATAGCACCCTTGCAGTCCTAGTTTGCTCTCAATGGCGAGGCGCATTTTTTCACTACGAGTCTCAGAGCCGCAGACCATGCGTTTCAGCCGAAGTTTGTTACGCAGGCCGGCGCGCTCCACTTCTTCAGACAGCAGCAGCGCCATGGAAGCTGTGGCGGTGAAACCCGTGGCCCCCATATCCTGCAAAAGCTGCAAATGCATGTCCAGATTGCCGGGGCCTACCGGTACCGTCAGCATGCCCAGGCGTTCACTTCCCGCCTGAAAACCCGCGCCGGCCGTCCACAAGCCGTAGCCGACCGCCAGCTGCATGCGGTCTTCGGGCGTGAATCCGGCCAATTCATAACAACGGGCTATCTGTAGACTGAAGTTGTCGAGATCCCTTGTGGTGTATGCCAATATCTTGCGTTTGCCCGTGGTGCCACTGGAGGCGTGAATACGAACCACCTCGTCGGGAGAGACACAAAGCAGCGGCAAGGGGTAGCCCTCTCGAAGGTCGTCCGCGTCCACTGTGGGCAAAAGGCGCAGATCCTCCATACTGTTGATGTCTTCAGGCCGCGCCCCGCAAGCCTGCATCTTGGCTCGATACTGGGGGGACTTCCACGCCTGGCGTACCGTATAGTGCAAACCTTCCAGCTGTTTCTGGGAAATTTCCTCATCCTCAAGCTGTGGGATGAACCGGTATGACATGCATATCTCCTTTAAGATTGTCCTCGACGTCGCTTCAGCCGTAAATGGCAATTATCCCCTGTAGGGGAAAAATCAAGCCAGAAAAAGCATTGTAAAAATGGCTAGGGGATGTCCTTTTCAAAATCCGCCTGCTCCGGCTCTCCAGAAATTCGAAGATTGTTCTGCACACTTCGCCCTTGCGACCATTTTACGGACGCAGGAGATCAGGGTGATATTCCCCCATGGCCACATAGAGTTTGGCCAAAGCCGTCAAGTAGTCCGCTCGCGCTCCCGTCAACTCCGCTTCGGCTATGGTGAGATTCGAGGAGGCGTCAAGCACGTCATAATTTGTGCCCACCTGTTCCCGATAGCGGGCCTGGGCGACTCTGAACGCCTCCGTGGACTGTTCCACCCCCTTTTCAGACACCGAAATGCGTTTTGCGGCCTCGCGCACGGCCAGTAATTTCGATTTGACATCGTATCCCACAGAGAGTTTCAGTTCGTCCTGGGCATAGCGCATTTTTGTCACCAGGGCTCCGGCCTCCTGGTCCGCGTAATAGGTGGTACCCCATTGAAAGATTTCCCAGGTGGCCCGGGCCCCCACTTCCCAAGTCTGCACGCGCGATCCCAGATTGCCTTCTGCCTGAAGATCAGGGGTATTGCCCGTCTGCGTCATGTTCCAGTACGCTTCCACCTGCGGGAAATACCCGGACTGCACTTCCTTCTGTGATTTTCGGGAAATATCCACCGAAAGTGCCGCCATGTAAAGATCTGGCCTTTGTCTGTAAGCGGCTTCCAGACACTGCTCCAGCGATCGGGTGAAGGGCACATGGGTGAGCCTGCCCGTATAGCGCACCGGACTGTCTGCGGGTAGACCCATAAGGGTGTTGAGGTGTGCTAGGCTTGTGTCGCGATTGTTTTCCATTTCGATAAGCGTGTTTTCAGCTTTGTGAACGTCAACCTCTGCCTGCAGCACGTCTAAACGGGGGCGCAGCCCAACCCTGTAAAAGGCCGTGGTGATACGCAGCTGATCCTTCAATCGGGCCAGAGCGTCACGCCGGCTGCGTGCATGGTCGTCAAAACGCAAATAATTCAAAAATTCCGTCTGCACACTTTCGGTCATGTCCAATTCTGCCTTGCGTATGGCGGCCTTGTCGTTTTCGGCCTGCAGAGCCTTACGCTGATAGACAGCCAGCAGACGAAAGCCTTGAAACACGGGCTGGGAAACTTCTACCGACCATGCCCATGTGCCTCTTTCAGGCGTACGGGAGGATGAGGATTCCGGCGAGGTGTCCCGTTGCTGCTTCACAGCGGAATACGCCATGCCAAGGCGAGGGCCAAAGGCGCCGCGTTGAGACTTGCGTGCCGCCTCTGAGGCCTTATGCTGAGCTTCCTGAGCACCGAGACTAGGATTGTGTCGCAAGGCGCGTTCCACAGCTTCGTCCATGGGGACGGCCCCGACTGGTGGAGAAGGCGGCTTTGAGGACAACACACGGCCTGTTCGCAAAGGCGATGCCGCCTGCACACGGTGAGTCTCCCGGCAAAAGGCAGGGCTGACAAGCAGTGCCATTGCCAGAACAACGCCCAGAAGCACGCCGCCCCAATGTCTCTGACGGCACGCCATCTCCTTCATGCTTATCCCCTCCCAGACACAGGGTACATTCCCATGCAGGCAGGGAGCAAGCAAAAAAACCTGTCGTCAGACGTATTTTATTGTAGCTGATGCGGAACGGTTGTCCAGAACGTTCGGCAGGCCTGTTCTAACCCCAGGTTGAGGTGATCAAATCATAGAGTTTGTCGGCAAGGGCCTTTAGGTCAGGCTTGGCAAACTCTGCGTCGGCATTGACCACGGAACACTTGCGGGCAAGACTGTCATTGATCATGGAAGAAAAGATGGCCACCGGCAGCGCCTTGAGGATAGGATCCTCCTTGATATTCTTGCACAGGGCAAGACCGTCCATTGAAGGCATTTCAATGTCGGTAATGATGCCGTGCAGAAAATCAGAGATGGGACGATTCTCCTCTTCACAACGACGGCGTAGCTGACGCAGATAATCCCAGGCCTCTTGGCCGTTGACCCGCTGTTCAACCGTAAAACGGCCTTCCTTGACAAGAAGATCCTGCAAGAGCTTGCGAATGCTGCGTGAGTCGTCCACGTGCAGAATGTTGTAGGTTTTGGCCACATTCTGCGCCATGTCTGACTCTTCAAAGCGCATGGCCATGTGGGGATGCAGCTCGGCCACAATGGCTTCGAGATCCAGCAGGAAAATGACCCTGTCTTCAAGACGCACCACACCGGTTACGGAGCTGCGACTCATGTTCTGCAAATATTGTCCCGGGGCTTCCACATCAGTCCAGCTCAAACGGTAAATGCGGTTGACACCAGAGACCAGAAAGGCAGTACACAGTTCATTGAACTCTGTAACAATTACCTTGGCATCTTCGTTTTCGATTGGCTTGCTGTCGAGAAAAAGGGCCATGTCAATGAGCGGTACCACACGCTGGTTACGATGCAAAAAAGCTCCAAGGATTGACGGATGGCGCATTTCGGGCATGGAGGTCACCGGCTGTCGTCGACCAATCTCCACAACTTTGGCAACATTGAGCCCATAGTGGGCTTCATAACCATCCTGGTTGACATAGAATTCCACAATTTCCAGCTCATTGGTGCCAGTTTCCAGCAATATGTTTGTTTGCGCCATACGAAAACTCCGTTCTGCGGGATATGCACGGGAAAACGGGCAAACTCCGCCCGCATGCCCCTGCCTTACCGCTCTTATCGGCAGCAATCAAAAAATGCTTATGCATAAAGGTCCATGCCAGCAACATTATGACCTGCGCGCACCCTTCTTCGGCCTGAGATAGCCGCGTGGGCTCAGCTGGCGTTAGCAAATAGGCGCGTGGACATGTAGCGTTCGCCCGTATCGCAGACAAAGGTGACAATATTTTTCCCCATCATCTCCGGACGTGCCGCCACATCCAAAGCCGCACGCACATTGGCGCCTGTGGAGATACCCGCCACCACACCGCATCGCATGAGCAGACGAGCTGTGTGCAGGGCCTGCTCAGCATCCATGCGTATGATTTCGTCAAGAAGGCTACGATCCAGTATTTTGGGCACAAAACCTGCCCCTATCCCCTGAATGAGGTGCGGTCCAGCCTGCCCACCAGAAAGCACAGGTGACGCGTCTGGCTCCACGGCGATAATCCTGAAGTCGGGGATGCGCTCCTTGAGGAAACGTCCGACGCCGGTAATGGACGATCCCGACCCCACACCGGCCACCAGAGCGTCCATTTTCCCCACGCTGTCCCGAAAAATTTCTGGACCTGTGGTCTTGTAATGGGCCTGTACTGCCTGCGGATTGGTAAACTGCCCGAGGATCACGCCCCCCTGTTCCTCCGCAATACGCCTGGCGGCAGCCACAGCTCCAGTCATTCCCTCACTTGCCGGTGTCAGTACCAGCTGGGCGCCAAGGGCAGCCAGCAGGTTACGTCGCTCCACGCTCATGGATTCCGGCATGGTCAGTACGCAGCGCAATCCGCGAACTGCGGCTACCAGAGCCATGCCTATGCCCATGTTGCCGCTGGTCGCTTCCACCAGTAGACCTCCCGGTTCCACCAGTCCTTCGTCCATGGCGTCGTTAATGAGGTGAAAAGCCACACGATCCTTGATGGAACCCCCGGGATTACGATTTTCCAATTTCAACCACACCGTTCCCGGCAAATCTGTGGAAAGCTCAAGTCGCAGCAAGGGAGTATTACCAATAGCTTGCAAGATATGCGTCAGCATAGCCAGCCTCGTTGATAGAATATTTGCTTGGGGCAAGCCACTTTACAATTCGCGGATTTTGCCCGATTCTGATCACATGAGAATACGATAAAGGGCTTCATTTGGCAATTTGCAAATGGCAGCATGTCTATAGCATAAATGCCCACAATGGAACGGGAGGCAACCAATGCGGCAAAAACTGTTCAAGACGGGAGCAACGCTGTTTCTTTTGCTGAGCCTCTGTTGCGGTCAGGCTGACGCCAGGGCCAACACGGTTTTCCTGTATGTGGAGGCCATGCTTACTGGCGACGTGCCAGCCTTGGAAACGCTTCTCGCCCCCAATTATTGGCATATCAGTGCCAACGGACACATCAGGGACAAGCAGCACATTATCGAGGGCCTCAAAAACAGAGAATTTGTCGTGGACAAACTCGACTTTGCCAACGCTCGCACCTCCATCATCGGGAACGCCAAGATGGTGACCGGCACAGGCCATCTCAAGGTCAGCTCTACGCCCTCACTGCCCCAGGGGCTGATGCGTTTCATGCTGGTGCTCGTGACAGACAGGGGACGCGAGCAGGTCGTGCTGTTCCAGGCAACGCCCGTCATAGCAACGCCTGAATGCGGGGACGGCAACTGCAAAATTCAATGAATTCCGATTCTGCAAGAGAGGGAGGATTCTCGCGCCACCCACGCTTACGTTCCATTTCCACGTCTTCGTCGATGGGCATGTAGGACGGTGCCTTAGAGGTAAACGGTAGGGCGGCGTGAAAATCCCATCCTGTGCCGAATTACGCGAAACGGCTGGCGTCGGTTATCAGGACCATGTCTGCTGGCACATTTTCATGTGTGCCAACAGTTCTTGTCTTGACCTTGGCAATCTTGTCCACCACGTCCATGCCTTCGGTCACCTGGCCAAAAACACAGTATCCCCAACCATCGGGTGTGGGAGAGGTGTGATCAAGAAAGTCGTTGTCCACCAGATTGATAAAAAACTGAGCCGAAGCGCTGTGCGGATCGGGGGTGCGGGCCATGGCCACACTGCCTCGCACGTTTTTCAGGCCGTTGTCGGCCTCGTTTGGCACAGGTTCTCTGGTGGGCTTTTCTTCCATGCGCACGCCAAGCCCGCCCCCCTGGATCATGAACCCAGGGATGACACGGTGAAAAATGGTGTTGGCATAAAAACCGTCATCCACATATTGCAAAAAATTGGCAACCGTCTTGGGTGCCTTGTCGGCAAAAAGTTCCAACAAAATATCGCCGGAGGTGGTCTCCAGCAGAACCGTGGGGTTATCAGCCATGGATGCTCCTCGCTGTTCGGGTTATGAGCTATTACAGAATAGCCCCGCATTTTGTATAAGCCAAGCCTGTGCGGATGACAATGCCCACGATTCCCGATAGACTCAATGGCATGTCAACATCCACACGCCTCCAACCGACATCAGCGCATTCCTTGCCTGCAAGGCACCTCCCTCTCCCGGGTATGAAAAAACAGGAGGAGAGTGAGTTTCAGCCTCCTGAAGGTCACTTGACGGATATACAGACCGCGCTTTTGGAGTGGTTTGACACTCACAAAAGGCCATTGCCCTGGCGTCGTACCTACACACCTTACGAAGTCTGGATTTCGGAAATTATGCTGCAGCAAACCCAGATGGAACGCGGTGTCACCTGGTTCAGCCGATGGATGGAGCGATTCCCCGACATTGCTTCCCTGGCCGCTTCAGACGAAGAAACGGTCCTGCGGCTCTGGGAAGGTCTGGGCTACTACTCCC
>JAGAEE010000002.1 GCA_017613295.1 Desulfovibrio sp.
CCTGCGGCCCGGCGGCGTGCTGCTCAATTTCGATGCCGACTACGGGACTGCGGATTTCACAAGTTTTGCCGCTGAACGCGGGCAGCACGCCCATGCAGGCCTAGACTCAGCTCTTCTGTGGGAAGGGGAGAGCATACGCCGACAACTCCCCTTGAGCTGCGAACAGCGCCCTGAATGGGACGCGGAGGTGCTTCGTCAGGTCGGTTTTTCCTCTGTTGCGGTTGATACCGGTATCAGTGGGCGTGTGTATGCTGTGCGGGACGCATCCTACAATCCTGTGCCAATGTTTGCCTTGCGTGCGGTCAAGTAGCAAACGCTGTGAGAAAATAGAAGAAACATGATAAGATTTCCAGGGCACTGGCTTGCCCCTTGGAAGCGGTCTGAAAAGGCACAGCCCGGCCCAGACCTGACCGGCACGGTATGCCAAACCGTGCCGGTTCTTATAACCAGGCAATGCGCGTAAGGTAGGTATTGCATAGTGAAGTGGGGCTTTTGGGCGTGGTAATCATACGTGACTATAGTAGCCTTTGCTTGATCGCTTGGTGATCACGATCATGCCAGATTCAAACCGTGGTGTTGCGAGGCAGACAGAAGGAGGATTATTTAATTGAGAAAAGCCGTATACCACGCGACACAGGGCAACAAAAGCGCCATCAGAGCTGCGGGAAGTTGCGGCAGCGTTCCACGGCGGCGACGCCAGCCTTCAAAAGTGCCAAGCCCCAGTCCGGAGAACATGCCAGAACAGTGAGCAATATAATCGGTATGTTCGCCCTCTGTACCAAGCATGGCAAGCAGGGCAGCCGCTGCGGCAATGGGCAGGAGATATTTATGCCGATATTGTGAATGCCAGACCAGGAAACCGGCTAGGGCTCCAATACCCGCAAACAGCGCTGTGGAAAAACCCAGACTTTGAATATTTGTCTGATGAAGCAGCAAGGAAATGCCATTGCCACACACGCCACCGAGTAGGCACAGCCACAGAGCTCTTCCAGGTCCGGTCAATCGGGCGAGAAGGACGAGAAAGAGGGAACCAAAAACCACATTGCTGCAGAGGTGCGCCACATCGGCATGCAATGTGAGGCTGCAGGCAAGACGATACCATTCATGAAAAAGACGTATACGAATGCCATCCAGCATGCCCATATCTGTCCAGAGTGAAGGCGGGGGCAGGCATTTCGGGGCGTTCCACCAGTTGACACGCCAGCCGTGCCAGAGAACGAGTGGCAACATGGCAAGGATTGTCAGATGGGCATGGTGATAAAAATGCAGGGAAGGAGGCGCAGGTGTGGGACGATCCAGCTCTCTTGCATAGGCGTCGATTTCCTGTCGAGCGCAGTTTTCCAGCAAGGGGGGCACATATATATGGAATTTCCCCTCGCGCACTGTTGTTTTGCAGGGGATGGCCAGTGCGTGTAGCACCAGCAGGGATTCTCGGAAAAACGTGTATTCTCTTCTACGATGTCTGTCGACGATATTTCGCCAGAACCTCGGCACGTTTTGAGGTCTGCGACGGATTCGGTACGGAACCTTGGAAGGCATAGCCGTATAAGCGCACATGATTAGAAAAAACCCCGACAGATCATCTGCCGGGGTCACTGTGAGAAAGATAGATGTGAAAACCCTATTTGCCACGTGCTACGGGTTTTTTTACGGCTCCAGATCGGATACAGCGAGTGCAGACAGTAATGGTTTGAACACTGCCGTCGGGAAATTGATGGCGCACACGTTGCAAGTTGGGGGTGAAACGACGTTTTGTCTTGATGTTTGAGTGGCTGACATAATTGCCGACCTGGGGCCTTTTACCGCAAAAAGCGCATTCCTTGCTCATATATTCCTCCGTAAATTGCATGCGGTAAACTCTCAAGCCCGCGTTGATAATAAACGCACGAGCGCAACCGCGCAAGAAAACGATTAATAGCCTACATGTCGAAGAAATGCAAGATTTTCTGTAGCAAAGAACAAAGCCCGCGCAAAGCATTGCACGGGCTTTTGCTGCTGTGTGTCACGCGTTTACGCTGCTGGTGCAGACTGTTCCTGTGTCGCTCCTGATTGGGCCATTTTTGTTGACTGCTTCTGCTGATCCGTACTGGAAGTGATGGACGATGCCTTGGAGGTTGCCATGAGATAGATCTCGTGCGGATCCAGAATAAGGATCACCGAACCGTCACCCAGAATAGTGGCACCTGATATGCCTTTGAGGTCACCGAGATAGGAACCCAAGGGCTTGATAACGATTTCCTGACGTTCCAAAAGACGGTCCACCACAAGGCCAAGGCGGCGTTCGTTGTCATGAATGACCACCATGGAGAGGACTTCGGGCATGGTTTCCGCCCGGGGAAGATCCAGCATTTCGGAGAGTTCCACTATGCCCAGAACTTCTCCTCTCAGGGTAACGGCCTTGCGTCCCTTGACGTCCGTGAGGCGCTCCGATTCGATCTTGGTTGTCTCGGACACTGCGTCAAGCGGTATGGCGTACATCTGACCAGAAACGTTGACCATGAGCGCATCAATGATAGCCAGTGTCAGGGGCAGACTTAAGGTGAATCGTGTTCCCTTGCCCACCTCTGAGTAGGTATTGACGCTCCCCTTGAGGTTCTTGATATTTGTGCGTACCACGTCCATTCCGACGCCACGGCCGGAAATGTCAGTGATTTTTTCAGCGGAGGAGAAACCAGGGGCAAAAATGAGCTCTAGTGATTCTCGGTCGTCCAGCTGAGCTGCTTCTTCTTGTGTAATAATACCCTTTCGGATGGCGACTTCACGCATCTTGGCCGGGTCAATTCCCTTGCCGTCGTCTTCAATCTCAATGGCGACGGAATTGCCCTTGTGAAAGGCTCGCAGAGTGACAGTACCCTTGGCGGGCTTGCCTGCCGCCTTGCGGTCTTCCTCGGATTCGATGCCGTGATCCACCGAGTTTCGAATAAGATGAACCAGCGGATCACCGATCACCTCAACCACGCTCTTGTCCAGTTCCGTTTCCTCGCCTTCCATGATCAGTTCAACTTCCTTGCCACTCTTTCGAGAAAGGTCGCGCACCAAGCGGGGAAAGCGGGAAAACACTGAAGATACGGGAACCATGCGCACCTTCATGATGGTGTCTTGAAGGTCGTCGGAAATTCTGGCCATGGCATAGGTGGTTTCCGACAGATCCTGTGCCACACGGGAAACATCCACATCGCGGCTAGTATCTTCCAGTGATCTGGCAATCAAGGTGTAGCGGTTGCGGTTGATGATCAGTTCGCCAATAAGGTTCATAAGATGGTCGAGACGCTCATGATCCACACGGATGGTCGAGGAACTCTTGTGCGCTTCGGTTTGTGCCGCTGGCTTGGCCGGAGCGGGAGTCGCCGGCTTGGCAGCCGCAGGAGCCGTCGGCTTGGCAGACGTAGGTGCCGCTGGCTTGGCCGGTGCAGGCGCAACCGGCTTGACCGGAGCGGGAGCTGCTGGCTTGGCAGCCGCAGGAGCCGTTGTCTTCGTTGTTGCGGAAGGCTTCGCGCTTTCCTGGGCTTCAGCCGCTGGAGCGTTTGTCTGTGGCTTGGCCGGTTGCTCGGCTGTCGCTGCCGCAGGCTTTGCCACAGGGGCGGGCTTCGGGGTAACAGGCGTTGTCGTAGCGGCGGGTGCTGCCGCATCTGAGGTATTTGCGCTCTCGCGGGTTGCCGCTGCGTCAGGGCTCAGCACTTTGTCAATCATATCCCTGATGATGGCCACTTCCTGTTCCAGGAGATCAATCATCAGGCCAAAGTCAATACCGCTGTTGCGACCCTGGTCCACTATACCAGCCGTACGCTCGGCATAGACCTTGATCTCGTCAAAGCCCATAAAGCCACAAGAATTTTTGACAGCGACGAGGCAACGGTGAATGGCGTCTATGGAATCCTTGTGAGAACTGTCCTTCTTGAGTGTTTCCAGGGCGGCATGAATGATTTCAAACTGTTGGAGCACCGTGACACGAAAGGCTTCTGTATCGTCATTTTCCGCGCCTACGGGAATGATGGTTGGTGTCACCACGTCCACGGTGGGTGCTGGAGCGGCTTCCTGCACGTCTGGCTCAGCAGGCGATTCTTGGCTCTGCTCAGACTGCGTGGCGAGCAGTTCAGCAGGAAGGGCAATGGGACCACCAGCCAGAGCCGCCTTGAGCTGGTTGATAACACTGCCTGTTTCAAAGGGGGAGGCTTGCCCGCTTGAAACGTCAATGTGTTGAACCAGGCCCTCCATCACGTCGACGACCAGCAGAAGCAAATCTATGAGTTCGTGTGTGGGGGTGAGCTTGCCCTGGCGTACATTGTTGAGCAGGGTTTCTGCTTCGTGGGTCAGGGCATTGAGTTCGTTATAGCCAATGATGCCGCTGTTGCCCTTCATATTGTGGAAGAAGCGGAACAGGTCATTGACGAGTTCGTCTCTTCCCACAGGGTTTTCTTCAAGATCCAGCAAACCATTGGTGAGGTTCTCGATGAGTTCGTTGGATTCATCGACAAAATCCTTCAAATGATCCTCACCGAAAGCTGTCAGCGCATAGGACGACAGGGCGGGGAGAGTGCGAACCCATTCCTTTCCGGTCATGGCAGGCCCGGATGACGTTGCCGGTGGGGCGGCAGGCGTTGGCGTTTCAGAAGCCTGTGGAATATTCCCCTGGGGTGTTTCCGGAGACGATGACTGGGCTGCCTCTGCGGCTGGCACCTCCGCCGGAGCAGTTTCTGCTGCGATCGGAGTTCCCTCTGATGAGGTCGTTTCAACGGTTTGAGCCGCAGGAGATTCCTCCGTCTGGTCGGATTCCGCTGTTGGCGTAGTTTCACCGGACATTATGGCTTCAATCTGTGCCATGATATGCTCAATCTTGACGTCACCTTCAGCGTTGGTGGCTTCAAGGTTGTCGATCATCTGACGCAAGGCGTCTGTAGAAGCCAGAATGACATCCATGATCTCGGAAGTTACGACCATGGTGCCCTTACGCAACTCATCCAAGATGTTTTCGGACTTATGGGCAAGCTGGTTGATCCTATTCAGCCCCAGAAAACCCGAAGCCCCTTTGAGAGAGTGCATAGGACGGAAGATATCATTCAGTAAGGCCAGATTATCCGGTGTCTTTTCCAGTTCCAGCAGATTGGGCTCGATGGTCTCAAGATGCTCTTTGGCTTCCGCAATAAAATCGGCGAAAAGTTCCGGATCAAAGAATTCCTGGCTCATAATCCATACCCTTACATGGCTGAAGGCAGATTTTTCCTAAATGGCTTGGATACAACTGCCTTACTTATCGGCTAGCCCAAAAGCATCTTTATATTACGCACCATTTTTTCGGGTTGCGCTGGCTTGACCATGTAGAGATTGGCACCGAGGCTCATGCCGTACTGGATGTCCTTTTCCTGACCTTCAGTGGAGAGAACAATAATGGGAATGTCCTTGTAGGCATCCTGTGCGCGAAGGTTTTTGATAAAGGTGAAGCCGTCCATGCGCGGCATATTGACGTCAGAGACGATGAGATCCACCGGATCAATGGCCGAAAGTTTTTCTATGGCGTCGAGACCGTCTTCTGCCGTACTGACCTTGAAGCCTTCTCCCTTGAGCACAAAAGCTACAAGATTGCGGATTGTCTTGGAGTCGTCAACGACCAGGATATGCTTTTTCATGATTGTGATCCTGCCCTCTGTTGTTGGCTACCATCCGAAATATTGACCATATTCCAGATATTGTTGGTATGATGGCCATGTTGCCATTACGTCTGTGTTTCCTGCCTGTATCAATCTTCCAGAATCTTGGCGACGATCAATTCCGGGTCAATGATGGCGTGCAGATGGTCGTTGATGTCGGCCATGCCGCACAGAAATTCCGAGCCGGCCCCAAGATACGTTTCTACATTCCAGTTGATTTTGCTGTTGTCCACAAGGTACATGGTGTGGAGTTTGTCGAAAATGAGGCCTATCTGCATGTCATTGGTGCCACAAATGATGATACAACTCTGAGAGGTATATCTGACGCGTTGTTCTGTGGTGAGCAGGGCGTCCAGATGCAGCAGAGGAGTCACCTTGCCACGCAGATTGATGACGCCGGCCATATAGCGGGGAGCCATGGGAAGACGTGTTACCGGCATGTAACGCAGCACTTCCACAATGATGATGACGGGGAGCAAATAGATTTGGCCGCGAATATAGAAAGAAACCATCTGCAGCTGTTCCATCGCTGCGAGGCGTGAACGAAGACTTTGCGTAACGGTGTCTTTCTTAAGGTCGTCTTCCGTCACCGTATCGCCGATACCTGGTACCATGGGGACCGGGTCCAGCTGTGGCAGATTCTGCAGAGCATCAATGCCCAGATATTTTTGCACGAACGCCTGTTCTGCCAACGTCAACTCGGTTGAGGTGACAGGCGCTATATCAAGATTCTGTTCGGCAAAATATTGTTCTGGCGTTTTTACCATAAGTGTACCACTTCTTCCGCCAAGGCCGCATAGGCAAGAGCACCGCGGGAATGTGGATCAATATCATAAATGGTACCACCAAGCGCACTCGCCTCGCGAAAATGTGTATCTACACCGATGATTGTTGCAAACTTGGAGTTGCCCATTTTTCGTCGCATGAGTTCAAGCACCCGAGTACAGGCCTTGGCCCTTTTGTCATACATGGTAGGTACAGCTCTGTACAAAATGGGCCTGCCCAGAGCCTTGTGCAGGGTGTGCAGGGTGTCAAACAACAGTTTTAATCCGTGCAAGGCCAGAAAATCCGTCTGAATGGGTATGATCAACAGATCCGCTGCCACGAGGGCGTTGACCAACAGGATTCCCACATGTGGCGGACAATCCAGAACGATATAATCATACTTGTCCCGGATAGTGGTGAGGCTGTGGGCCAGCACACTGCCCTTGGCTCGTCTTTCACGAAAATCCACTTCAAGTTCAGAAAGTCGTATGCAACTAGGCGCCACATCCATGGTGCACAGTGCACCGGGATGAATGATGGATCGCCAGAGCCTGAACCAGGACGTTTCCTCAGCCAGAAAAAGGTCATAAAGACTCAACTGAACGTTTTCTGGATAGATTCGCGCGTGCAGTGTGGCACAGGCATGAGGATCCAGATCCAGAAGCAAAACCCCTTTGCCCATTCTAGCCAGGGCACCTCCCAACGTGATGGCAGTGGTAGTTTTGCCAACACCACCTTTTTGATTTGCTACGGCCAGAATTTTTGCGTCCATCTGACGGTGTCAGTTGGCTTTGCGATATACAATGGTGCCCGTGTGGTGTTCGAGTTGGAAAGCTCTGCTGATGTTGTGCAGCGTTTCCGAATGGCCGATGAGCAAGACCCCCTGTGGTTCGAGATTATCGTAAAAGGCATTGATAACCCGTCTTTTCATGGCATCGTCAAAATAAATGATGACATTGCGGCAGAAGACAATCTGAGATTTTTCTACCCGCTTGCATTGCTCTTTGTCGTTCAGATTGATGGGGTTAAAGCGAATGAGTCTTTTCAATTCCGGTTTGACCGTGTATTGATTGCCGTCCTGTGTGAAGTAACGTGCCACAATGTCCTTGGGCGTTGTGCGCAGTGAGTAGGCATTGTATACCCCACGTCTCGCTGCGGCCAGTACGGCTTCAGAAAGATCGTAGGCGTTGATAGCGACGTCCCAGCTGGACAGTTCCCCTTTCAGCACTTCACTGATGATGATGGCCAGCGTATAAGGTTCTTCCCCGGTGGAACATCCTGCCGACCAGATACGCAAGCGCTTATTGCCAGATTTGCGTTGCCGATCCAGAACTTCTGGCAGTACAATATTTTGGAATACCTCCAGTTGCGGCGGGTTGCGGAAAAAGCTTGTCTCGTTGGTCGTGATAACTTCAAAAAGGTGCGTCAATTCCTTTTGACGGTTGGCATCATATCTGAGAAATTTGTAATATTCGTTAAAACTTTTGAGATGCAGTTCCTTGATGCGGTGGGAGAGCCGGTTTTCCACCAGATACTTGCGGTTTTCTGCGATGAAGATCCCGCACTGTTCATAGATGAAGTCACGGAGGTGCAGAAACTCTTCATCAGTGATCTGCATGTCCTTGCGAAACAATGTGCCTGCCGAACCTGCGGCAGGACTAGAGTTGAATGCTGCTGACGGTGTTCGGGCCGCAGGTGACGGTTGAGTTGTTGCTCCCCCGGTACGCGGGGGAAGCGGAGCAGAACGGGTAAACCCCGTCTGCTGCCCAATGCTCGGCCGGGCTGCACCCGTGCCAAAAGGAGACTGCCCTGTCAGACCTGTGCTACGTAAAGCCCCAGTACCAGGAGCGGACGGTCCAGCCGAGCTGGCAGTCCGTGCTGCACCAAGACCGGTGGTGGTCTGTCCCTGTGCCGGAATTGTACGCGTTAATGTCTGGCCAGAAAAAGCGATACCGGGAGAGCGTGTGGCCCCTGAACCAGGAAGAGAACCAGCCTGAACGGCAGGTCCCGTTGGCCTTGTTGTTGCCGGGCTGGCAAGTCCGGCGCGTACCGTGCCCCTGGGCGTCACTTCATCGGTGGCTGCCGTGTTGCTCCTGTGGGTGGAGGCGAGGGGATTCTTGGGAAATGACATGGGAGGCTGAGACATACCCTACTCCTGTTCCGCCTGGATTGCAGCCACTGCGTCAGCCGCCGCATGCTGGATTTCGGGATCTTCGTGGTCCATCATGCCCAGCAGAACGCTGAACGCCATATTGCCACCGATGCTGCCCAGGGCCTCAATAATCTTCTGTGCCACCATCGGACTCGAACTTTCAAACATTTCAGCAAGCTGTGGTACGGCATCCACCACCTTGTGCGTGCCGAGCGCCTCAATGGCACGAATGCGGACCCATTCATCTTCATCATTGAGCGCCGACAGGATGTGCGGCAGTACTGCAGGGGAGACTATCTGTCCCAGAAGTTCAACTACCGCTAGGCGCACCTCCTTGCTCTCGTCTGTCAGACGGGGAAGAAGTTGTGGGAGGTACTCTTCAGCTTGTGCCCCGAGGTTCTGGAATGCCTGTACCGCCACCTGCCGAGTCTGAGGATCTTCATCTTCCAGCGCGGTGGAAATTTCCTGAAGGTTCTCCGTGACGCTGTATCGTCCCAGAGCATAAACGGCCATCATTCGCTGCATGGGATCTTCGCTTCTGGCGCGCTCTTTGAAACGTTCATTGAGGTTGGCACTGTGCAGGTTGATGCAGGCTTCAAGGGCCATTTCCTGAACATCAACATAGCGGTGATCCAGCTGGGCGAAAACCAGGTCTTCCACATCGGTACAGCTGTTCTGATTGCCGAAAAAGAGAAGTACGCTCTTGAGTACTTCGGCGTCGTCGGCGTCGTTCATGACGGTGACGAAGAAAGGCACATCCGCGCATTCGCCCAGTCTGGCCATGTCGACTATGGCCATGCGCTGGAGTTCGGGGCTGACTTGCCAGAAAATTTCCTTGAGATCATCGACGACATGTTTGTCATCCATGAGATGCACGGCTTCCATGGCAGGGATGAGGAATTTTTCATCACCGCTGTGCAAGGCCTCGCGTACGGCATCGTTATAACCTATGGAGGCTATGGTCTGCACGGTGGCCTCGTAGAGTTCGGTATCACGTTCCTTGTCAAGATCGGCAGCCATTTGCATGAGGGGTTTGCCGCATTCAGGGGTGCCGATGGCGGCAAGCCCCTGGAGTGTGGCGGCAAGGACGTCTTCATCCGTGTCGGTCAGGGCTTCCAGCAGATAGTCGCGCAAACGGTCTTTGGATTTGCCGGCAAGCAGAGAAAGCCCTCGACCTCCCAGAATTTGCACAATGGCCTTGACGATTTTGTGGCGCAAGGCTTCCTTGACATTTTCCAGTGAACTGAACAAGAGGGGAATGGATTTGACATCGTGCAGATCACCCAAAGCATCAACAATGGCGGAACTGACAAGCGGCGAGGCCTGAGAAAGCAGCTTTACCAAGGCGCTGACGGCCGAGTAATCCTTAATTTTGGCCAGAGCTTCAACCACGGCAAACTGAACCCATTCCTCATCGTACATGGCCTGACAAAGGGGGCCGACGGCTTCCGGAAATGCCTGGGTACCCAGACTAACCGCTGCCTGGTAACGCACGTTGATTTCTGGATCCTTGAGAAGGGCGCGGCAGAGCATTTGGCATGCCTGTTTGGTACGGCAGTATCCCAGAATATCGGTCACAAAGATGCGCAGATCTGGATCTTCATGTTGCATGTAGGGTTGCATGCTTTCAATGCTGTCAGGAGCGATCTCGCGCAGAATGTCCATGGCCACATTGCGTACTGGTGCGTCATCGCTGCTCAACAAGGGCAGTAGCGCGTCAACGACCAAGGGACCACGGATTTTTCGCAGGGCATATTCTGCGGCTTCCTGCACACCGATATTGGTACTTTTCACATGTTCGCAAAGCATGGGCACGGCTTCCTGTAGCCCGAGATCCCCGGCACTGAATGCCGCGTCGCGAACGTCCGAGCTGTCGTCGGAACGCAAGGCTTCAAGAATTTCCGTATGTTGAGGATTTTCGCTCATAGTAGTATTCCAATGCGGGGTCAGCCTTTGACTGTTTTTATGATGGCGTTGGCAATATCGTCGGCATCAAGGATGAGGTTGGCAAGCTTGGCGTCAACGACGGCCTTGGGCATGCCGTAGACCACGCAAGAAGCCTCACTTTGTGCAATGAGGCAGCCCCCCTTTTCGCGCAGCACCTTGGCGCCTTCACATCCATCGGCACCCATGCCGGTGAGCATCACACCCAATGTCCGCGGTCCCATGGCTTTGCCCGCCGTTTCCATAAGCACGTTAACCGTAGGTTTGTATAAAGCGTCCCGCGGTTCTTCCGTAACCGCAATTTCCGGCAGGGGACCGCGCATGCGTATGCCGATATGTTTTCCACCAGGGCAGACATAGGCGTGACCGGTTTTGAATTTGTCGCCGTCTACAGCTTCTGTGACAGTGATCTTGCAAATTTTGTCCAGCCGTTTGGCAAAGGGACCGGTAAACGTGGCTGGCATATGCTGCGCCACAAGTATGCACGCCGGAAATTTTTCAGGAAGGGCGGAAAGAACAGTCTGCACCACTGGTGGCCCACCTGTGGAAACTCCAATTACCACGAGATCGCGAGGCCCTTTGCAAGGCGTCTGAATATAGTCGGTGGGTTGCGTGGCATTGGGAAGAGCAGGCGCTGGCTTGTTGTCCACAATCCTGTTGATGCGACGGTATTTGAGTTTGATGATGGTTTTACGTCGGGAGAGTGCCTTAACCTTGCGTCGGATTTCCAGACCAAAATTGTCTTTGTCGGTACTCATGGTCTTGGGTATGAAATCCAGCGCCCCCAATTCCAGCGCCTTCAGTGTCGTTTCTGCGCCTTCTGCGGTCAGGGAACTGATCATGAGGACAGGCAGTGGATTAGTCTGCATGAGTTGCCTGAGCATTTCCAGACCACCAAGACGCGGCATCTCTACATCAAGGGTGATGACGTCCGGGTCCAGTTCTTTGGCTTTTGCCAAGGCTTCCAGCCCGTCACGAGCCGTACCTGCCACCTTGATTTCCTGATCCTTTTCCAGATGCGACACGAGAGACGCCCGCATGAAGGAAGAATCATCCACCACTAAAACACGAATCATAAGCTTTCATTACTCCAAAAAACTGTGTCAAGCACGCCTATCATTGAAGCCAAATAACGTTACGCCAAGACATGCAAATTTACAAATAAAAAATTATTGCTTGCCAAATCGGGGAGCTTTGCATATTTTCACCCTTAGCGGGATGTGGCTCAGCTTGGCTAGAGCGCAGCGTTCGGGACGCTGAGGCCGCGCGTTCAAATCGCGCCATCCCGACCAGAGAAATCAGAGGGTTACGGGAAACCGTAACCCTTTTTCATGAGGGGTTTGAAGTAGCCTCTCTTCTCCAAGGCGCTTACGTGCCTTGCGCGTCAAAAACAAAGGTACATCCGATGCACGGCATCAGCAAGCACCAGGAACTGCCCGTGGCCGCCTTGGCACTACGTTCGAAGGATCCATTATAGTGTTCCATATCCAAGAGGGCAAGATCCACAGGGGCAAAGCGTTTTCCGCTCTGTGAAAAATGTGGTACGCATCCGCCAATAGCGGTAGCGTTAAAAGTCATCGCTTCGAGCAACTGTCGGCGTGTCCATCCTTTCTGACTGTGAGCTACCTCATCCATGCAGTAAAAAGTTTCGGGTTGAACAGAAAGATGAATAACGCGTCATGACGGCACGTCATCCGAGCAGTAACATATGTTGGGATTTGAAGGGTTATTGACAGAGAAGGCTGCGTTGGCAATGATATAAAAAATGAGAACAGACATTTTGATTGAGTGGAGGCAATTATGGCAGTTTCTGACGATTTTCTCTTCAAGACTATTTATGACAGATTGCAGGATCGACCGATTGAAGAGGTTATACGTGAATACGAGAAGGCAAAAATTGCCATGCTGAAGGCAGAAGAGGTTATTCAAAGCAGAGCAGTGAGTCAAGGTGCTGAAAAAAATGATCCCGTTCTGGCTGTGCCTGGGCAGTTGCCTTTGCCACAAGTGCCCTGCGGGGAAAATAAAGCTTTTACTGAAGTAAAGTATACTTCGGATGATCTCAAACGCAATCCTCAAAATGCCATAGGTGACAATTATATTGTCTGCTGCCTGTGCGGCGCGGAAATGAGATCATTGTCAAAGCATTTGAAAGCGCACCATTCCATATCCCCGGAGAAGTACAGGGAAATATGCGGTTATGACAAGGATATCGTCCTCATGTCGAGAAATGCCGCATCGGCTGCCAAAGAACGCCTGACAACAGCGAGGGAAAGCAGGAAAAGCCGCAAAACAGCGCCTGAAGAATCGATCCCCGAGGAATAGATTTTTGTGACTTCAATGTCTCTGAATACTCCTTGAATGTTGAAACGTGATGCCTGTGTTTTTTATCTTGGAATACGGCGAAGAACCCCGACAGTTTTTTGAGAGGCACATGACGTAAAAAATGCTTGCCAAAAAAGAAGAATGTACGTATGGTTAAAGCAGTTCAAGTGCAGAAAGGTTTGAGCATTTAGCTTTAGCCGAGGTAGCTCAGTTGGTAGAGCAGGGGACTGAAAATCCCCGTGTCGGCAGTTCAATTCTGTCCCTCGGCACCAGTAAAATCAAGGGGTTACGTGAAATCGTAGCCCCTTTTCTTTTCTGTTTCCCCAGTTTTCTACAACCTTTTCCAATCCTTCTGAATCCCCAACATATCCCCATGTGGCGGGTAGTGACACCAATTTTTGTGTGCTGCCCCCCTCGCAGTTCACTTCATGTGGTTACGAGTCCTAACCTTTTTTGAAAATGCTCTAGGTTTTTAATGACAGCAGACCGTCAAGAATGGTCCATGGATTGGGAGGGCAACCGGGGATGTACATGTCCACAGGCAGGGTGGAGGATGTGCCGCCATGGCACTGCGGGCTTTCGCGGAATAGCCCCCCGGAAATGGCGCAGGCGCCCACGGCAATGACAATGCGCGGTTCGGGCGTGGCGTGCCAGGTGTCCAAAAGTGCAAGGCGCATGTTGGCACTGACTGGGCCGGTAACCAGGATGGCATCGGCATGACGTGGAGAGGCCACGAAGTCGATGCCAAAACGGCCCAGGTCATAAACCAGTGTGCCTAGCACGTTGCAATCCGCTTCGCAGGCATTGCACCCCCCGGCGCTGACCTGGCGCAGTTTGAGAGATCGCCGGAAGATCCGGAAGTTTTCCGGGTGGGGCTGCACTTGTGGGGTAACGCCCGGCGTAACCAGCAACCCTTCCCGCGTGAAGGAGGCCATGCGGTGTTCGTCGCTGAAGGTGAAGGCTCCTTTGGGGCAGGCGGCGCGGCAGGCACCGCAAAACGTGCAACGTCCCATATCCAGCGTGGGCGTGCCTTCCTCGGCACCGAGTGTGGGGAGCAATGCCCCTGCTGGACAGGCGGCATAACAGGCGCGGCAGGCGCCACAGTTCACGGGAGTCAGTATCGGGCGGCCGTGATAACGGGGGGAGAGCGCGGGCTTTTTGCGGGGATAGTCCAGCGTGCGGTACTTTTGTTGCAGACGTTCCTTAATAATACGCAGCATGGTAAAGCCTCACAAATCATGCCCGCAGTAAGAGAGATTGAAACTCTTGTTGCAGAGCGGGAAATCAGAAATCTGGTTGCCGCGCAAGGCTACGGCGAGCCCTGGCCAGTTGTGGAAAGAGGGATCTATAACCTTGTAGGCGAGGAACTGTCCCGTATCGTTGGTGATCGCCACATGGCAGATTTCGCCTCGCCAACCCTCCACCTGCGCCACGACCAGCATATTTGGCGGAAGATTGGCTTTGGCCTTAGAGGCGTCAGGGGCTAGTATGGCCTTGTCGGGCATGGTCGCCAGGGTTGCCAGATCTTCCTCCACCATGCGTAGGGAGTCGTCTAGCTCATGGCTACGTACCAGGGCTCGGGCGAGCACATCCCCTGCCTGTTGGCAACGTGGTGCCCAGGCCTCGCTGGGCAGACACGAGAGCGGAGCAGAGCGGCGTGCGTCGCGCTCAAGGCCACAGGCCCTTGCAGCTACGCCTACCAATCCCAAGTCGCGCGCGGTTTTTGCATCCAGTGCGCCTACTCCGGTACAACGTTCCAGCACGCTCGGCGCGTGCAGCATGACGTCTACAGCGCCGCGTGCATCACGCCCGGCCGCGCGTAAGCGCGAGGTAATGTCGGCGCATTCTTCTGAGGAGAGATCATAGGCCGCGCCACCAGGGGTAAGTAAACCACGCCCGAAGCGGTTGCCGCACAATGCAGCAGTGAGATTGAGAAAATCCCCGCGGATACGGCCGTTCCACGCAGAGGTGGGGAGAAAACCCGTGTCTCCGCCGATAGCTCCCAGATCTCCGGTGTGGTTTGCCAGGCGCTCCAGTTCCAGGCCAATACGGCGTAAGAGTTGGGACCGTTCTGGCACGACAATTCCGGTCAGTCGTTCCAGCAGCACACAATGTGCCGTGGCATGGCCCACGCTGGTGTCGCCCGCAGTGCATTCCAGAACGGGCAGACAGCGAGCCCTGGGCCCGTTGCGCAGCATGGCTTCGATGCCCCTGTGCTGGTAGCCCAGAGCGACCTCAAGATGAAGCACGTTTTCACCGTAGCATTGGAAGCGGAAATGCCCCGGCTCAATGACACCAGCATGTACTGGGCCTACGGCTACTTCATGCACTTCCTCGCCTTGTACGCGGTAGAAGCGGAACGGGGGAGGGATCGTTTGTACGGCAGCGTGCTCCTGAGCTGATTCGCGCGCCTGGGCTTCGGCGGCATCGGGAATACAGCGTACAGGCTTGAGCCAGGGGTGTCCTTCCGGGGTAATTCCCCATTGTTCAAATAATTCCCGTTCAAAGAGGTGGGCCTGCGGGCAGGAGGGGGTCAGTGATATAAAGTTGTGCAGAGGTTCTGTACGCAGGGCCGCCAGTTCGCTTGAGGCATCGTGCGCCAGTACGCAGCACAGGCTCACGGCGCGTTTTTTGTCACTTTGTGGCAGGCCGAACAGGGCGAGCAAACGCCAGCCATCGTCCAGCAATTGACGCACACAGGCCCCCAACGTATCACCGTCAACAACGGGCAGTGCGGAAAAGGCGACGGCGGTCGTGTAATGAAATCGCAGCGACGTACTCATGCTTTTCTCATTAGGACGGTTCTAGCCGCCAATAAGGGCGGCAGCAAGGAAGAGGAAATCCTTCAGTGGGGCAGGAATCCATAAGCCCAGCGTCAGAACGGCCGCGCCCAGCAGCAGGGGGGGCAGCACACTTAACAGGGGTTCGCGCGGTGTTTTGGGCATGTCTGTAGGACGATTGCCCTGCACCATGCGTAGTACTGCCACGGAAAGACCCACAAAGATTACGGCCAGCAAAATCAGATAGGCGATTGCCAGCCAGGGGGTCTCTGCCGCCAGCATTCCTTTGAAAATAAGCAGTTCACTCACAAACACGCCGAAAGGTGGCGAACCGGCCACGGCCAGGAAGCCAGTAGTCCACAGGGCACCAGTGAAAGGCATGGTCCAGCGCATGCCGCGCACATCATAGCTGGAATAAGTATGGTAACGGGCCAGAATGTTGCCTGAAAGCAGGAAGAGCATGCACTTGGTCAGCGAATGGCAGACTGCGTGCAGCATGGCCCCGAAGACGGCCAGGCCGCCGGTGCCGATACCAAGGGCCAGTATGCCCATATGTTCTACGCTGGAATAGGCCAGCATGCGTTTGTAGTGGCCTTGCCCTACAATGAAGATGGCAGCCGTGGCCAGTGAGAACAGCCCGAAAAATATGAGCATGCCGCTTGAAAGCGCACCCAGCCCTGCTGCAAGCATGATCTGGTACCCGCGCAGCATGCCCAGCATGGCGCAGTTGAGCAGCGCACCTGAAAGAAGTGCCGATACAAGCGAGGGGGCCTGACTGTGGGCATCGGGCAGCCAGTTGTGCAGCGGGGCCAGCCCCATCTTGGCACCGTAACCTGCCAGCAGGAAGACAAAGGCTGCCTTGAGCCAGGTGGGTTCCGCTGAGGAGGCATGGCTTACAAACCAGCTCACCTGATCCATGCCCATGGCAAGTTCTGCTCCGTCATCCCCGTAGAAGGCGACGGAGAGCAAAATGTTGCCCAGCAGAGCCAGGGCGATGCCTACGGAACAAATGATCAGATATTTCCACGTGGCTTCCAGAGAGTTTTTATGCCGGTGAAAATAGATGAGCGGGGCGCTGGAGAGCGTGGTCGCTTCAATGCCCACCCATTGCACACCCATGTGTGGCGTTGTTGTAACGAGTGTCATGGAGGCGAGAAAGAAACACAGGCAGGCCGTGAAGCGGCGTTCGGGGGCGTTGGTAAAATGTCCATGATCCAAGATATTGGTATGCTCGCCAATGCGTTCTTCTTCTCGCAAATACGACACGGCATACACCGAAACCGCCAGGAAGAGTATGCTTGCCAGCATGAGGAAGAGTACGCCCAGCGCGTCGGGAGCCAGCATGCCGTTAAGGGCGCGGGGGGATTCCCCCTGGGCCACACTGTGGGCTGTGGCAGAGGCAAGCAGCGTATGTACCACAGCAACAAAGGGCAAGCCCAGGCGACAAAGCGAGGCTCGGCCCCAGAGCAGCATAACAATGCCCATACAGACGGGAAGAAGTACGAGAGCGATGAGCATGTCGTTCTAATCCCTGAGACTGCGGAACCTCGCCACGTCGATGGAGGCAAAGGAGTCGCTGATGTGGTTGATGGCGATGCCCATGACGAAGACGGCCACAAAAATATCCAGCAGCAGGGCCAGTTCAAACCAAGCTGTGCCGGCAGTCATAAGGGGCATCCCCAGTAAAAAAATGCCGTTTTCTGCCACCAGGTAACCGATGACCTGGGTGATGGCCTTGGTTCGGCCTATAATAAGCATGAGACCGCAGAAGAGCGTGGCCAGTCCCAGGGGCAGCAGCAGGGGGGGGAAGAG
>JAGAEE010000041.1 GCA_017613295.1 Desulfovibrio sp.
CGTCGACGCCGGCGGCGGCTCCCACACGCAAGCCCTCACTGAGCGCGGCGAGATTGGCCATGCCCACCAGATTGCTGACCAGCTTTACGGCACAGGCGGCGTCAATGGTTCCCACGTCATTGAACTGGCCGATAATTGGCCACACGTCGGCAAGAGCCGCAATGGCCTTGCTGTCACCCCCCACAAAAAGGGGTTCTTCGGCTTTTTCCGCATGGGCGGGAGTTTTGCCCAGGGTGCACTGCACATAGGCGATGTCGCGCCGGGCAGCGGCGTCAGACAGGGTGTGAGCGGTTTGCGGGTCGATGGTGGAGAGCTCCACATGCACGGCCCCGGCACGTAGGTGAGCGTAAGCCCCTTCGGAACCCAGCATCTTTTCGCAGACATGCTCCGGCAGCGCAAGACAGGTGAAAACCACATCACACGGGGCCATGTCGGCCATGGTCAGGGCTGGCACTCCGCTCGTTCCGGCGGCCAGCGTTTTTTCCCGACCCTCGGGACTGCGGTTGTATACGTGCACACGCTTTCCAGCGCGAATGAGGTTGCGCGCCAAGGGCCCCCCCATGACGCCCACGCCAATAAATCCAAATTCCATATTCCCTCCGCACAAGAAATGTCTGAAACGGCCTCAGGTGGCTATGCCTTGGCGGCAGCCGAAGCTTCATAGGCCGCCAGGGATTCGCGCCCCAGCAGATGTGCCAGACATTCGTGACGTTCCACCGCGAGGTTGCGACCGGCCTCTTTAGCCCGGCGTATTTCCTCGGCATAGAGGGTCAGTGTGGCTGGGGAAAGGGTTTCCAGCTCACAACGCATATAGTGGCGGAAGATGCCCTTGCCACTGCTTTTGATCACATGAGGGTACTGTTGGCACGCCTCTTCCAGAAAAGCCGTTTCGGCATCGGCAATTTCGTCCAGCAGGGGGCTTGTGCTCAAGGGTGGCAGGCGGTCGTCCATGCGAGCGTACTTCTCCACCATAAAATTGCGCCCTTCGGTTTCGGCACGGCGCAAATCTTCCAGATATGAAGCCAAGACCTCGTCGTCGTGCACGTCGTGCGTCATACGTCGCATGACGCGAAAGGTTTCGGGGCGATGCTGGCAATCGGCCGTGCCCCCCTCGTTGTTGACGGCCTGGAACATGGTCAGTTCACGTTCTATAATTTCATACAAAGCCGCCTTGCGATCAAAATCCTCCAGCATTTTTCCCTCCATGTCTACCTGCGCCGGGTTCACTCACCGGCTTGAGCTCGCTGGCAGAGTTCCAAATTCCTGCGATATCCCTGAGCTTCAGGGCAATCCCCCCTGCCCAGGCGTTCATACATTTCCACTGCGGCCCGCAAATGCGCCTCTGCCTCATCCCACAGTTCGGCCGTGGCCAGAGCCACCCCCAGATTGCCGTGAGAAAAGGCCGTATCCTCGTGCTCGCCCTGTGCCTCTTTCCGCACGGCAAGCGCCTTGCGATGCAGCGCAATTCCCTCAGCCAGCTGGCCGCGCTCCTCACAAATGCGTCCCAAATTGTTGAGGCAGGTACCCATTTTTTCCAGGTCACCGGCCTTTTCCCAGATGGACTGTGCCCGAAGCATGAGCGTTTCGGCCCTGTCAAAATTGCCCTTGCGGTACCACGAGGAGGAAAGGCGCAACAGGCATTCGGCAAGCTGTGGTGCGTCGGGTCCAAGGGCAGCCTCAAGCCCTTGAGCGGCCTCATCGGCCAGGGCGATGCTTTCATCAAGGCGACCCAAGCCCTGTAGGGCAAAGGAAAGATTTTGCATGACGCCCAGCGTCAACCTTGCTGTTGCCCCCTTGCACTCCCTGAGCAGGGCCAGGCTTTGGGCCAGCGCCTCCACGGCTTTTTCAGGCTGACCAAGGGCAAAGCGTGCGCGCCCCACCCCTTCCAGAGCCAGCGCACGGCACAGAGCGTCCAGCGGGTATTCATTGCAGAGGGATTCCAGGGCGTTGACGCAACCCTGGGCATCGCCCTCTACCAGCAAGGCTTCACTTTTGCGCAGTGTGGTAAGCCACGGCGGTGCGGTGCCCATGGTATTAGCCCTGCAACAGATCCAGCTTGCGCACTTCGGGATCCCGCACTTGTGTCATGATGCTGGGCCCGTGCGCCCACAGCCACGTGTCATACACGTCGCTCAGCCCCACGGCCCGCAAATGTGAAGCCACCGAAGCGCAGAAGCTTTCGATACTGTCTACGGCAACCTTGCCGTGTTCGCCATCAAGCGGAGTGATGGCCAAAAGATCCAGCAAGGTAGAAATAGAAGGGCCTAGCACGGGCAACTGACGTGCCAGCTTGCCCGCCCATTTGTAGAAGGGCATGTAACGCCGGTTGCACAGATACACAAAGGAGAGGGCCGCCTCGCCAAAGCGAGCCACCGCAAGCATGGCCGCCACGCTGTCCCCTCGCGCAAGACAGCGAGGCAGATTGTACTGCCCGGCCTGTGCCATGACCATGCACCGTGCGGCCAATTTTTTCAAAAAAACGTCACGCGGATAAAAAGCCAGAAGAGCCTCCCGTCGCCGCGTGAATTCCCCAAGACCGTCAGCAAAAACCGCTCCGTTGGTGCAGGCCGCAAGCTGGTACTCCGGAATGCGCAGCCACTCCTGCCATGTGGAGGGCGTCTGTGCCAGACCGGTAAAAAAGGCATAAAAATCCTCCAATGGCAACGGCCCCACGCGCCCCATGCGACGTTCAGGAAGAAGGCGGCTTTCCATGCCGCTGAACTCGCGCGGCAAACGCTCCAGAGCGGCTTCCAGGCGTGGAAGATCGTTGCGCAGCTCCTCGCGTGGCAACCAAAGGCAAAAGGCCGGCCCGTAATCGTGATCACGGGAATACTCGTCGTCGCACCCGAAACATTCCGAGCCCTCCCCCACAAGACCTACAGCCGCCCTATCCATGATATCAGGAACGCTCTCCCTCAGGAGGGGCAGGCAAACCCCGAAAAACTCCCGTGCCAATTCCAGTCCGTTCATGATTTTTCCCTTTTTTCTGTTCCCGTGCCACCTCGCCCTGGCGTACAAGACAGCACAAGAGCATCGTTGGCCATGTCAAACACGGCTCTGCCGCCGTGCTGCAAAGAACCAAAGAGCATTTCCCCGGCGAGGCGGTCTTCCAGCTCAGTGCGCATCAGCGCTCGCAGGGGACGGGCGCCCATGTCAGGATCGTATCCATGCTTTGCCAGCCAGGCGCGTGCTTCGGCAGAAAGATCAAGGCGTATTCGGCGGGGGGCGAGTTCCTGACGCATCTCTGCCAAAAATTTCTCCACAATGTTTGCCATCAGGTCTGCCCCCAAGGAACGGAACGCCACAATGGCGTCCAGCCGATTGCGGAACTCCGGGGAAAAAGTGCGATTTACCGCTTCCCGCCCCCGGCCGCCTGCGTCCTCCGCCTTACGAACGGCAAAACCTACCGAGGCCTTTTGCATTTCGAAGGCCCCTGCGTTGGATGTCATGATCAAGAGAACGTGGCTGAAATTCACCTTGCGCCCCAGAGCGTCGGTGAGGGTGGCGTCGTCCATGACTTGCAGCAGGATGTTGAATATCTCAGGATGCGCCTTTTCCATCTCGTCCAGAAGCAGAACGCAGTGGGGATGCTTGCGTATGCCCTCTGTCAGCTGCCCGCCCTGGTCGTGGCCCACATATCCGGGAGGCGCCCCGATAAGCCGGGACACCGCGTGGCTTTCCATGTACTCGCTCATGTCAAAACGCAGGAAGTCTAGCCCCAGCACGCGGGCCAGAGTCTTGGCCACCTCTGTCTTGCCGACACCCGTAGGGCCACAAAACAAAAATGCCCCCGCAGGACGCCGCCCGCCCGTAAAACCAGCCCGCCGGCGCAAAATGGCCCGCGTGACAGCGGCCACGGCCTTATCCTGTCCAAAAATCTCGCGGCGCATGGCGGTTTCCAGACCGGCCAGCCGATCTCGCTCCCGGGCACTCACCGTCCCGGCAGGCACGCCGGCCATACGCGCGACCACTGTCTCCACATCGCGCACACGCACGGGCACGGGCTTGTCGCTCGCCACGTCCTGCCGCATGCCCACCAGAGCGCCCACCTCGTCCATAACGTCAATGGCCTTGTCCGGAAGCATGCGATCATGCAAATACCTCACGGAAAGCTCCACTATCGTCTTGAGCGTGGCCGGTGAATAGCTCACGTTATGGTGCCTGGCATAGCGCTCTGCCAGCCCATTAAGGATATTCCGGCACTGTAAAGGCGTGGGTTCACCCACGTCTATCCGCTGAAAGCGACGGGCGAGAGCCTGATCCTTCTCCAGGCAGCGACGGAATTCCGCATGGGTGGTGGAGCCCATGCAGCGCAGTTCCCCGGCGGCAAGGGCAGGCTTGAGCAGGTTGGAGGCGTCCATGGCCCCGTCCGAGGTAGCGCCCGCCCCCACCAACGTGTGCAATTCGTCTATGAACAGCACGCCGTGTGATTTTTTACGCACCCCTTCTATGACAGCCTTGAGTCGACTTTCAAAATCCCCACGGTATTTGCTGCCGGCCAGCAAGGCTCCCAGGTCGAGAGCGTGCACCGTCATGTCGCGGAAACGCGAGGGCACCCGTCCCTCGGCCACGCGCAGGGCAATTCCTTCGGCCATGGCGGTTTTCCCCACTCCGGCGTCACCCACAAACAGAGGATTGTTCTTGCGGCGCCGACTCAACACCTCAAAAGCGCGTTCCACCTCGTCGTCTCGGCCCACAAGAGGATCAATCTTGCCCTCCCTGGCCCTTTGGGTCAGATCCACAGCATAGCGTTCCAGCGCCTCTGCGGGATCCGTTTCCTCCGTACGTCCCCCGCCTCGGGCAGGCACGGCTTCCGCTTCCGGCTCCGGGGTCAGTGAGCGCAGCATTCCAGCCGTCAAACCCGCCTTGGCCAGGCAGTGTGCGGCAAATCCCCGTTCATCCGCAGCCATGGCCAGAAGCGCCAAACGGGTTGCCTCCCCCCTGGGCAGAGGCTCCCTGGCATTGACAGCGTACTGATTGAGCCTGTCTAGCAACGCGACTAGACCTTCGGAAAGCCGCACCTCTTCCACTGGCGGCAAACCTGCCGGGGTTCCCAGCTCACGCCGCAAAAATTCGTCCAGACGCATTTGCAAAACAGCGGTACTGACGCCCCAAGTCTGCATGACGGCCCGAGACGGCTCATCCCCCACAAGGGCATAGAGCAAATGCTCCACAGTGAGTACGGCATGGTGCCTGACCCGGGCTATTCGCCTGGCCGAGGCAAGATATTCTTCAAAGGTTGCGTTCATAATTCAATCCACTGTCGGCACCATCCGCCGATCGGCTCGCTCCAGGCAGTGGAAGCCATGCGGAGCGTCCCCTTTCTGAAGGGAAATGCCAAGGCAAAAGGAAATTTCGAGAGGGGGAAATCAGCCGCGTTTGGCGGCTTCCAGCTCCTTGACCTTACGAAAGATCGTGCTCCTGTCCATCTGAAACTGGCGGGACAATTCGCTGATGGAGCCATAA
>JAGAEE010000042.1 GCA_017613295.1 Desulfovibrio sp.
ACGCGCTCATGGCCGAAGCCCGCAAGATGGTGCGCAAGGGACAGTTCTTCTGGGATATGGTCTCCGCCGAGAACAGCATAGGCTTCCACAACCCGGCCAAGACTCTGGACACCCTCATGAGCTCGATGGATTACAGCCAGCGGGCCGTCGCCCTCTGCCTTGAGGCCACAAACGGCGGCATCACGGCAGGCGTCACCGGTGACATCGTCAAGCTCGTGCCCCCCATTAAGGAGCACAGCCGCAAGCTTCAGCAGGATCCGGAGCATCTGAAGAGCCACAAGTGGTTGACCTACCTGCCCTTACTGCCCAAGGCCGACCAGGTGTGGGACGGCAACAAGCGCATCAAATAGACACTTATATCATCTACACGATAAGCAAGAGGCCTCTCTCGATAGAGGGGCCTCTTCGAGCTCACAACAGTTATTGACATGGACAGCCCGCGCGTGCAGTGACCATGAAAAGACACGGAGGGAACGGGCATGAAAGTACTGGCCATCAACGCGAGTCCTAGGAAGAACTGGAATACGGCGACGGTCCTGGAGAAAGCGCTGGAGGGCGCGGCCGAAACAGGGGCGGAAACCCGCCTCGTCCATCTGCACGGGATGCGGTTCACCGGATGCGTGAGCTGCTTCGCCTGCAAGCGGTTGGAGAAAAACGCTCCCTTCTGCGCGGTAAAGGACGACCTGCGCCCGCTTCTGGAAGAGGCCTTGGCCTCCGACGCCCTGATAGTTGGGAGCCCGATCTATTTCGGGAACTTCAGCGCCTACGCCGTCGCCTTTCTGGAGCGTCTGCTGTTCGGGTGCTACACCTACAACATGGAGAACCCCAGCAAGCTTGAGGGCAGGATCGCCAGCGCCATCGTCTGCACCATGAACGTGGACGACGCTGGCATGAAGCGGTACGGCTACGACGCGCTGATGGAGCGCTACACCCGCACCATGTCCGCCGTCCTGCGCGGACCCTCGGAATGGCTGGCCGTGACGGACACCCTCCAGTTCGCCGATTACTCCAAGTACATGAGCAGCGTCTTCGATCCGGAGCACAAGGAGCTGATGCGCGCGGAAAAGTTCCCGAAGGACCTTAAGGCTGCGCACGCCCTCGGCGTGTGGCTGGCGGAAGCCTCCGAATAAAGAGGGTCTTCGATGTTCCGCATGGAATTTTGGATGAATGGCGATGCGGCGATCGAGAATGGACAAACCTTCAAGATGAACCCAATCCCATGGCGCATTATGCGCATGATGATGGGTTACGCCGCAAATGGCTTCACTCCCGCTACGGCATCTTTAAGCAGAATGTGAGCCTCGCCGTTGTCGATGTCCAACAGTCGGTAGCGGTCATTACCCATGCCAAGCTCTTTCATGTAGGATAGCTGACGAAATCCATGTCGGCTGCTCATACGCTCGGCTAGGGCTGCACGGTCTTTTTCAGACAGGGCCATTACCAAATCTACCGACGCCTGGTCCGTCATTTGGCAACAAACATTTACCACCTATCGGCAAAGAAAATTGACCACCCAAGAGGAAATATAAACCCTGTTGGCAGTATGGATATACACGGTGGAGCTGGTCAAATGTAGCTGCAATTTTCACCTGAAAACTGGTCAATTTACATGCTGATTAATACGTTGCAATGTCCAGTCCTACGTAGTATACATTTTTCATGACCCGGCTCCTTTCATTCTGGTGTATCGCAATGATCGCCTGTGGCACGATGATGCCGGTGAGCTTACAGCTCCTTGGGAGCCGGGTCTATCTCATCAACTGGTAGTCGACTTTCGGGTGAGGCCTCTGTCTGTGGTGTTAGCTGTCGAAGCCATGTCTGAGGTCATCCGACGCGCAGTTACGTCGTCACCCATAGATGATGAGCCGTTTCTGGCACGTTGCTTGCCAAAATATGAGGGTGGGCAAAACACTTGCCAAACCGTACCGGAATGGTAAATAACAAGGGAACCCGACGAACTGTTAGGCACAATCCGCCGGGCTGGCACGGCGCGGTTAGCGCCCCCGTGCACGGCTACTTCTGACGGACCTAGTTTTACGACCCCGACCCATCGCTAGTGGGCCGGGGTCAACTGCTATTCAGTGCCGCGCGCTGTCAGCAGGACAAGGAACAGAGCGAAAACAAGTTTCCGCATGGCAAGCCCTCCTTTTCCCGTTTGCACCGTGCCGACACGCATAGGCCGGAAGGATAGCCGCGCAAAGCCAGAACAACTTTTTTCGGTCAAATTCACAACGAAACGCGGCCTGCCCGGCACGCGATGCCACTGACGCGACCCGCCTGCGTGGCCACATCCACGTCCAATCAAGCCCTCAATAGTTGAGGTATTGATGATTTTCACGCCGTCAATAGCGGTTCAAATCCGCTTGGGATGTCACAAAAGAAATCAGGCAGTTACGATAAAAATCGTAGCTGCCTTTTCTTTTGCTGTGCTAACCTATTGCTAACCACTTGCGTAATCGTTGTCTTTAGAGGATTTTCGGACTTTTGGGCATCCCCTAGAGCGGTTAGCAAGGTGTTAGCAGGAAATCACATACCGAATGTGATTCCTGCACATTGCCATTTGCTCTCCTCCTTGGGACAAGTTCAAACTATCACACTTGATGTCCGAATTTTGGGGGTACCTCTTTCCAACGCGCCTGTAGGCATTGGCTATCTGCATAAACCCGCCAAGCATGGCGGGTTTAATTGTTAACATAGCAAAAAGGCAAGGAGCTAATCTAATGTTCGCTTAAAGAAGCAGGTGGATATCCCCATGACGATAACGCAAAACAGAGCGACAGGCCAGATGTGAGTCCATAAATCTTCCCAGCCCGCCCCCTTGAGCAGAATCCCGCGTACTGCCCTGTTGAAATGTGTCAAAGGAAGGATATTGCCAATGATTTGTGCCCATTGCGGCATGCCGGCAAAGGGGAACATGAATCCAGAAAGCATTATGTTCGGCAGGAAATACAATATCGTCATCTGCATGGCCTGCAACTGATTTCCGGCGAATGACGAAAGCGTTACGCCGACCGTCAGATTCGCTGCAATAAACAGCAAGGCCGCGAAATACAACGCCAAAGGACTTCCCAGGAACGGCACGTTAAAGAGCAGCAGGGAAAGAAGGAGTATGATGCCCACCTGGACATGCCCGATGAAGATATAGGGCACGATTTTTCCGGTCATTATTTCCAGCGGACTCACAGGCGATGCCAGCAGATTCTCCATCGTACCGCGTTCGCGTTCGCGGGTTATGGCAAGACCCGTCATCATTACAGTTGTCATGGTCAGGATGACGCCCATGATTCCCGGTACAATGTTGTAATGCGTCACCCCTTCCGGATTGTAGAGGCGGTGAACGACGAAACGGAACGCTTCTGGCTTTCCGCGTAAGTGCGCAAGGGCTCCGGAGCATTCCCGGGATGCCACAGACGTGACTATACCCTGCAAAGCCGCCAACGCGCCGCCGGTGGCCGTGGGATCGGTGGCGTCGGCTTCCACAAGCAGAGCCGGGCGTTCGCCGCGCAGCAGCCGCCGCGTGAAATCCTGCGGCACGGAAACAGTGAACTGCGCTTCCCCTTGCGCAAGAAGACGCCGCGCCTCATGCTCATCGGCCACAGTGAAAATGGAAAA
>JAGAEE010000043.1 GCA_017613295.1 Desulfovibrio sp.
ATTCGAGTATATTGAAGTTGATTACAATCGTGTCCGCCGCCATAGTGCCACTGGAAATATCAGCCCTATGGCGTTTGAGGCACTTCAACATGCTTAACTCGGTGTCCACTCATAACGGGCAAGATCACCTTTCCTTGGCCGTTTAGGATTGTGACACAGGATTTTGCATTATCCGCTTGAAATGACAAGAAACTGGTATATGATGAAGAAAAATTGAACACTTAAAAATAACTCTGCAACGATTCTCTGTTGTTTTAAGTGAGTAGCTTAATGAGGAATCTCAATGCTCTTCACAGGATTCTTCATCAATCATAAGGAATCGAAGGAGCTATCTGTGCTCAAACAAAATGAGTTGGTGAAGATCCGTGTCAACAATCTTACCAAGAAGTTTGGGGATCTTACGGTTCTGAACAACATTAACTTTACCATCAAAAAAGGGGAGCTGCTTGCCATTGTTGGTCCCACCGGCTGCGGCAAGACCACCTTTCTGAATTGTCTGTCCAAACTGATGCCCACCACGGAGGGAGAGATCCTTATCGATGGCGAGGCGGCTGATCCTCGAAAGCATAATATCTCCTATGTATTTCAAGAGCCCACATGTTTGCCTTGGCGTACGGTACGCGAAAATGTGGCTTATGGCATGGAGATCAAGGGGGTTCCCCGGGCCGAACGCATGAAGCGCGCCGATGAAATCATGGCTCTGGTAGGATTGTCCTCGTGCGCCAATCTCTATCCCAATCAGGTTTCGGCAAGCATGATGCAACGCATCGCCGTGTCCCGCGCCTTCGCGGTAAGACCTGATTTGCTGCTTATGGATGAACCTTACGGCCAGCTTGATGTGAAGCTGCGCTATTATCTGGAGGATGAACTGGTGAACCTGTGGCGGACAGTGGGCAGTACAGTGCTCTTTGTCACCCACAATATTGAAGAGGCCGTGTATGTGGCCGAACGCGTGTTGGTGCTGACCAATAAGCCAACCAGCGTAAAACAGGAAGTTGTGATAGATCTGCCTCGCCCCCGTGATTTGGTGGACCCCAAGTTTGTCGAACTGCGCCGGCAGGTAACAGACCTGATTCGCTGGTGGTGATCCTCAGACAGCCAAACGCAGGAGGTACAGGATATGGCATATAGAAAAGTTGAAGTGGCGACGCCCTTGATTGTCAAGGTGCTGCCCTATGTCAGTATTTTAGGCTTTTTCCTGGTGTGGGAGATTATTGTGCGCACCGGTATTGTGCCAGATACCCTGCTCGCGGCACCTACAACCGTGCTCAAAACCTTTTTTGTCAAGCTGTATGATATGGATCCTGACGGGGCAACCATTGTTCAACACGCCTGGGTGTCCATTCAGGAAGCCTTCACGGGATTTGCCTTGTCGCTGGTGATAGGCATTCCGCTGGGGCTGTGCATGGGTTGGTTCAAAGTCGTGGAGGGCCTGTGCCGCCCCATCTTCGAACTCATTCGTCCCATTCCGCCCATCGCTTGGATCCCCCTCACCGTGTTCTGGTTTGGCATCGGTCTGACAGGCAAGGTTTTCATTATCTGGATAGCGGGTATTGTGCCCTGCGTCATCAACTCCTGGGTAGGGGTACGCATGACCAATCCAACCCTGATTCAGATGGCTCGTACCTATGGCGCGAACGACTGGCAGATCTTTACCCAGCTCTGCATACCATCGGCCCTTCCCATGGTTTTCGGTGCCTTGCAGCTGGCCCTGACCTACTGCTGGACCAATCTGGTTGGCGCGGAACTGCTCGCCGCCGACGCGGGTTTGGGTTACCTCATTACCATGGGGGGGCGAGTCGCTCGTCCGGACATCATTGTGTTGGGCATGATCAGCATTGGCATCTCCGGCGCCATCATTGGATTCGTTATCGACAAAATCGAAAAGAAACTTCTGGCTGGTATCCGGAGGTAACCATGAAGCAAACACACAGCATCGCCAACGAAACCGTCGACCATGCCCGCACCAGGGAAGCCTGGACACTCAAAAGAGTACTAACCAATACCTATTTTCTGAATGCAGTTTCCCTCATAGTGTTCTTGCTTGTCTGGGACTATGTAGCCCGGGAGCATATCTTCCATGACTCTTTGGCTCGTCCCTGGGACGTAGTTAAGCAGATCGTCTACCTGACCAATCATAAGTACGCGGGGACCAACCTCTGGGGCCACATTTGGGCCAGTACCCGACGTGTGCTCATCGGTTTTTCCATCGCCTCGGTAGTAGCCGTGCCGCTTGGCCTTTTCATGGCATTGAATACCCGTGTCAACGCGGCGGTAAAACCTCTTTTCGACCTGTTCAAGCCCATGCCGCCCATTGCCTGGGTAACCATCGCTGTCCTGTGGTTTGGCATCGGCGAGACATCCAAGGTTTTCATCATCGTTATCGGCTCTTTTGTACCTTGTCTTCTCAATGCCTATAACGGTGTGCGTCTGGTGGATCCGGAACTCTACGACGTTATCCGGGTGCTTGGTGGCAGCCGCCGGGACCAGATTTTTCATGTGTGTTTCCCGGCCTCTTTCCCCGCCGTGTTTGCTGGCCTGCAGATTTCGTTGAGCGTGGCGTGGACCTGCGTGCTGGCAGCCGAGTTGACCAGCTCCCGCACCGGGCTTGGGTTTCTCATCAAGCGTGGTATGGACACCTACAAGCCCACCCTGGTTTTGGGCGGAATGCTTCTTATTGCCGCCGCCGCATGGTTGACTTCCCAGCTGGTCAATATTCTGGAGAAGCGACTCTGCCCCTGGAAACGCCATATTGAGAATCTGTAGGTGGAAACCGGTAAGTTACAGGATATGCCATGAACGCCAATGAACAACTGTTGAAAATCCGCTGCGAAAACATCAGCAAGACCTTCATCCAGAAAGGCAACCAGGAGGTACCGGTCATTCGTGATGTGAACGTGGATGTCCGCGAAAACGAGTTCCTCGTGATCTGTGGCCCCGGTCAGTGTGGCAAGTCCACTCTTCTAAGAATTATAGCTGGATTGGAAATTCCTGATACTGGTACGGTATTGTTGGATGGCAAACCGGTGGAAGGTCCTGGCGCCGATCGGGGCATGGTATTTCAAAGTTATATGCTTTTTGCCTGGAAAACGGTGCGCCACAATGTGGAACTGGGTCTCAAGTTGCGGGGCGTGCCGCCGAAAGAGCGGCAGGAAATCGCCCAGCGCTATATTGATATGGTAGGTTTACAGGGCTTTGAAAACCACTACCCGCACCAGCTCTCTGGTGGTATGAAACAGCGGGTAGGCATTGCCCGCGCCTATGCCAACGCGCCCACGGTCATGCTTTTGGACGAACCCTTTGGACAGCTCGACGCTCAAACCCGCATGTTCATGCAGCACGAAATTGCTCGTATCTGGGAACAGGAAAAACGCACGGTTATCTTTGTAACCAACAACATCGACGAGGCCCTGTTCCTGGCCGATCGCATCGTATTGATGGAAGGCAAACTGCCTGGCACCGTAAAAACCGAATACAAGGTGGATCTCCCCAGACCCCGGGAACATATCAGCATGGATCTGCTGCGGCTGCGCAAGGTCATTACCGACAACACGGAGTTGGTACTGTAATGGAACCTGCCTCCCTCGGATTGCTTTTCGGTTGCTTTGGCGCGATTTCCGTATTTTGCATCTCAAAATACTATGTACAACGGCATTGGGGCAGGGGAAAAAGCACTGCAAAAATGCAAAACATGGCAAGAGGAGCCACAACTGATACCGTCATTGAAATATCCTACGAACGGCTTGCCCTGATGAGGGCGCTCACTCTTTTGCTGAGCCTTGCCGCGATTGGCCTGTGGTTTTTTGAGCCGAAGCCCTATGTGGCTGGAGGTGTGGCTGCCTTGGCCTGTTTCTTTCTCTGGCGGGCCTGGTTGCTGCGGGGGAGAATCTTGAAGCGTCTGCAGGAGAAAAAGTCAACGGTTGGAGGGTAATCCTGTCCCGTTTTGATAGCATTGAGTTGCTTGTTGCTTTGCAATGCCACAACAGAGGAGGTGAAAACGGAAAATTCGAGAAAACACTTGTTCCTCGGAGCAGAGGAACAAGTGACGTTGTAAAAGCGCAATCGCAGAAATGTTTCGCGGATGCGCGAAGGACGATGTGAGAGTGCTTTGTCGCTTCAATGCAAACACAGAGGAGAAAATACATGTTTAAAAAATTGGCTGTAGGTATTGTTGTACTTGTTCTCTCTCTTGCCATTGGCGGGATGGCTTTTGCGGCCAATAAGCCCATGAAAATTCCTACCGCCTGGATGGATGAACACGAAACCTTCCTGATCTGGTACGCCCATGAAAAAGGCTGGGACAAGGAAGTTGGTCTCGACGTTGAACTGAAACTTTTCAGCTCCGGTATGGACATTATCAATGCACTGCCCGCAGGAGAATGGGTTTTCTGCGGCATAGGCGCTGTGCCTGCCATGATGGGCGCCCTGCGCCATGACACCGAAATCATTCTTATCGGCAATGACGAGTCCTATACCAACGCGGTCCTGGTGCGGCCGGACAGCCCCATCGCCAAGACCAAGGGCTACAATCCCAAGTACCCCAATGTGCTGGGTCATCCCAAGGATGTCAAAGGCAAGACTTTCCTGGTCACCACCATCTCTTCCGCCCACTATGCTTTCAGTTCCTGGCTGCAGGTGTTGGGACTGACCGATAAGGATGTGATCATCAAAAACATGGATCAGGCACAGGCGGTTGCAGCCTTCGAAAAGGGCATCGGTGATGGCGTGGCCCTGTGGGCTCCCCATATGTATCGGGGCGAAGAACTCGGTTGGAAAGTTGCCGGTACGGTACATGACTGTGGCCAAGGGCAGCCTATTGTGCTGCTGGCCGACAAGAAATTTGCGAGCAAGAATCCCCAGGTTGTTTCCGACTTTTTGTCCGTGTATCTGCGCGCGGTCAACATGATCCAGAACGAACCGTTGGAAAGCCTGGTAAAGGATTACCAGCATTTCTATTTTGATTTTACCGGCAAGGAATACAGCGCTGAGCTGGCTCTGAAGGATCTTCAGACCCATCCTGTGTTCAACTTGAAAGAACAGAAGGCCCTCTTTGACGACTCCAAGGGCACGAGCACTGCCCAGCAGTGGCAGAGCAATTTGGCTCACTTCTTTACCAGCGTGGGCAAGTTGACGAAAGCCGAATGCGACAAGGTGGGCGATGGCAAGTATGCCACCGGCAAGTATCTGGAAGGCATCAAGGAGATCAAACCCTACAAATGAGTGAGGTGATCCCATTTGTTAGATAACTGTTAGTCTGTTTACAGTTTGATCACGACGGTCGAAAACCTACCCGGAACGGGGCCGTTGGAGACCGTCGTTTTTTTAGTTGCTTTTTTTCACCTCCCATTTGTATCCCATGTCGGGTAGACTGCAATCATGCCCGACGCCGTAGTGCCACTGGGTATATTAGCCCCCATGGTGTTTGAAACACTTCGACATACTTAACTCGGTCTTCACTCATAACGAACAAGAACATTATATTTCCCTGGTTCTTTACAGGTTTTTGTTGGGATGAATTGTGTCTGGATTTGAAATATGTCTCTCTTACGAATTTTTTTCTTATGGCTAAGGAAGCGCCTGTTTCGTTCTGACAAGCCGCCTGGCGCCATTAAAATGAATGCTAGTGGTGTGACCGCCTTGGAACTGAAAGAAAGAAAGGAATACGTTATGGTCATGGAAACAGAACAGGGCGTGGATGTTGAAGCCGTAAAGGACAAGATCCGTGAGATCCGCAGCAAGGTGGATTGGGCTTCCGGCAACAGGATCATCTTGGTCCATGATGATGGAAGTGAGGAAATCATCAAAAGTTGCAAAGGCGTTAGTGTTAAGTTTTGTGGAAAAAACAGTGTTGTAAAGATACATGAGGGAATAAAGCTTATTAAAAGGGTAAATCTTACTCTTGGAGAAGGGGCTTACGTAGATTTGGGTAAAATAGAGGCGCGCGGATTTAATGCAGGCATGAGGGCAAGAAATTCAACGCTGATTGTTGGCGACAACACAAGCATCCGCTGCACAATACATTTAAACACAGATCCTAATCTGTACTGTTTTGTTGGGAAAAACTGTATTTTCGCAACAGATATTGTTATCAGGACTGTTGATGGACATACAATTCTTGACAGACAGAATGGAGCCATTCTCAACAAATCGTCACGCGGTGTCTATATTGGCGATCACGTCTGGTTAGGGCAAAACTGTTTGGTGCTTAAGGAAGCCAGTATTCCCCATGACTGCATTGTTGCGGCCGGGGCCATTGTTGGAAAAAAAGAGTTTCAGCCTCACAGCATCATCGCGGGGGTTCCTGCGAAAACAGTGCGTACAGGAATAACCTGGAACAGGAAAACTGTTTCCAAATATGAAAAGACAGAAAAAATAGGGCAACGTCAACTGCCGTTGCGGGAGGAGAATTCTATGAAGCCATTTGTTGAGTTCAATGATTTTCCAAACATTTTTGGTAAGGAAATCTCGCCGGATCAAGTTGCCGAAGCCAGGAAGGAGCTTCATTCTTTCCCCAGGGACTGGATGGAGACGGCGTGCTATCATTACACTATTGATGATTTTAAGCTGGACCCGGACAGGCCTCTTTTTTCCGTAGATTGCAACGGTGTCCGCTACGAATGCCTTTTCCTCGCCAAAAAGAGCAAGAAACTTTTTATTCATTTCAGCGGAGGCGGCCGGAAAAATCATTCCTATCCGCTGTTTTTGCGATGGAAATATGGAAACCGTTTGGGGGGAAATATTTTATGCATTGAAGACCCCATGCAGGCAGCTTGCGAAAGTACATGCGTAAAATGGTACTACGGAACAAACGATAAATCGTATCTTGTTGAAATGCTGCCTCTTGTTAAAAAGGCTATTGCCGATCTTGGCATGAGCGCGGAAGATGTTACGTTTCTTGGAAGTTCCGGCGGCGGCTACGCAGCTTTATACATGGCAAATCTTCTGGATGGTTCCGCGGCCATAGCTCTTTCCCCACAGACTGTGCTGTGCCATTGGGGTGAATCTACGGGAGCGTATTTCAAGAAACTTGGGATTGATCTGCATGGCGAAGATAAGAAATTCAATAGAAACCGTTTGGTGCTGACCAATCCGAAGAGTGTTTTCCTGATGGTGGTGAACGCCTTTTCTGATCATGATTACAAGAAGCAATTTCTTCCTTTTTGCAAAAAGCATGGCATTGCTCCGAAATACGGAATTACCGCCCATAACAATATCATTACCTGGGTTCATGCGTCAGAGGGCATCAGTCTTCATGGATGCAATCTCGAAACAGAGTTTCGTTTTATGGAATTTATCATATCGCAGTTTAGAAATGGACATGATATAAATAACTTAACTAAACTAAGCTATGTTTTAAATATTCTGGGTAATCCCCCGGCTTTGCCGGGGGACTAGTAGAGTTTGACTTATGCGGAAGTAGGTTCAAGCCTCCTC
>JAGAEE010000003.1 GCA_017613295.1 Desulfovibrio sp.
AGCGAAGGCGACGAATACCAGCAAGGGGTGCCGTAACAGCGCACGCACCTGTGCCGTGTAACGACCAGCGCAACGATCAAAACCCCGGTTGAATGCGACAAATATACGGTTTCTCGCTGGATGAGGACGCAGCATGGTCGCGCAAAGTGCCGGAGACAGCGTCAGAGCAACCAAGGCGGAAAGAACCATGGCCGTGACAATGGTGATTGAAAACTGACGATAGATTATGCCCACAGAACCGGGCATGAAGGCCATGGGGACAAAAATGGAAGCGATGACGAGCGCCACGCCCACAAGGGCACCGCTAATCTGCCGCATGGAGAGGCGCGTGGCTTCCAGTGGCGGCAATCCGTCTTCGACCATGAGCCGTTCGACGTTTTCGACCACAACTATAGCATCGTCCACCAGAAGGCCAATGGCCAAAACAATGCCGAACATAGTGAGCGTATTGACGCTCATGCCAAAAAGCGCCAGCACGGCAAACACGCCAAGAAGCACTACCGGGATGGCGACCATGGGGATGAAGGTAGCCCGCCAGTTCTGAAGAAAAAGGAACATGACAAGACACACCAGCACCACGGCCTCAACCAGTGTGCGATAGACCTGCCGGATAGAGATCTCCACAAAAGGCGTGGTGTCATAGGTGATGACATAGTCCATGCCGGGCGGAAAAAAGGCTGACAGTTCACTGATTTTCGCTTTGATTGCCCTCGCCGTTTCAACGGCATTGGCACCGGGAGCCAAGCCGAAGATTAGTGAGGCTGCGGGCTGCCCGTTTATGCGAATGACATTGTCGAAACGCTCTCCGGCAAGCTCCACTCGGGCCACCTGTGAAAGGCGCAAGACTGAACCGTCCGTATTCCGCTTGAGTATGATGCGCTTGAAGTCGTCAACGCTAGTCAACCGTGAGGAAGCGTTGACCATGATGTTGATTTCCTGTCCTGCGGCGATGGGCCAAGCCCCCACCTGGCCGCCTGTTGTCTGACTGTTCTGCTCTCGAATGGCGCGGGCCACGTCCGAAGGGTTAAGGTGGTATTGCGCCATGCGCACCGGATCCAGCCACACGCGCATGGCGTACTGGGAACTCAATGTGGTTAGCTGCCCAACTCCAGGCACGCGGCTAAGAGGTTCCTGTAAATGACTGGCGAGGTAGTCGCCCAGATCCCCGGCATCCATTCCCTCACGGGAAATAAGCGCCATGATCAGCAGGATTCCCGCCGAGGACTTGCTGACCCGCAGGCCCTGCCTCTGCACTTCCTCCGGCAGCATAGGCGCAGCCAGCTGCAACTTGTTCTGAATCTGCACCTGGGCGATGTCTATATCCGTTCCGTTTGCGAAGGTGAATGTTAGTGTTGAGGTCCCCGTTGCGTCACTTTCCGAAGACATGTAAAGGAGGCCGTCGATGCCGCTGATTTGCTGCTCAATAATCTGCGTCACCGTATCTTCCATAGTGCGGGCGCTGGCTCCGGGGAATTTGGCTGTTACAACGACCTGCGGTGAAGCGATTTCCGGGAATTGGGCTACGGGCAGAGCCACAAAGGACAAACCGCCCACCAGCATGACTATGATAGCCAGCACCCAGGCGAAAATGGGCCGGCAGATGAAAAAGTCGGACATTCGCCTAGCCCTCCTTTCCCGCCGTACTGTCTTCTATCTGAAGGCGTTTGCCCGTCACCTTTTGGCCGGGCCGAACCTTGAGCAACCCTTCAACTAGCAGCAATTCTCCTTCCTTGACCCCCTCGCGCACGAGCCAGTGCCCTCCGTGGTCTCGCTCGATGGACACAAGGCGTGGCTGCGCCGTATACAAGCCCGGAGTGTCGGAAGGTTCCAGAACATAAACTTGCGGACGATTGCGCATGTCTCGTGTCACACTCCGCTGCGGTATGCGGATAGCTTTATCCAGTTTTCCCTCCACCAGTTCGGCCCGCACATACATGCCGGGCAAAAGAAGGCCGTCGGCATTAGCAAAGCGGGCACGGATGGTGACGGTGCCTGTCTCCGGGTCGGTGGCGATTTCAGAGAACAGCAACTCGCCATCCACAGGTTTTCCCGTATGAGGATTCACATAGGGGCTGCCGTTTTCCAGCGTCAGCCGCACACGGGCCACGTCCGGCCTTTGCAGAACGCCGCTCGCAAAGGCTTGCCTCAGAGACACGAGTTCTGCGCTGGATTGGGTCACGTCTATATAGATGGGGTCAAGTTGTCGTATGACGGCCAACGGTTGTGACTGATTCGGCGTAAGCAAGGCCCCCTCGGTCACATGAGATCTCCCCATGCGCCCACTCACTGGAGCCTTGACGCTTGTGTATCCCAGATTGATTTCCGCCGTGGCCAGTAATTTTTCGCAGGCGTCTATTTCCGCTCGCACTTGTTTGTAAGCGGCAATGGCATCGTCGCGCTCCTGCTTACGGACGGCGTTGCTTTGCGCCAGTAATACACAGCGCTCCATATGCCGCCGGGCGGCATCTTCTCGCGCCCGTGCCTTCTCCAGATTGGCATGCGCGTTGTCACGGGCAGCGCGGTATGGGGCTGAATCTATCTGGTAGAGAGTCTGCCCCGCCTGCACCGTCATGCCTTCTTCAAACAGACGTTTTTGCAGTATGCCGCCCACCTGCGGGCGCACTTCGGCCATGCGCAGGGGGGAAACACGCCCTGGCACTTCCCGTGTCAGCAGTACCGGTTCGGCCATGACGGTCTGGAACAAGACCGTGGGCGGTGTGACTTCCGGCGCCTTGCCTGTGGTGTTGTCACAGGCCGAGAGTAGACTCAACACGGCCAATGCGGCGAGAATGCGTCCGCCAAGGAACCTGGTCGTCATCAATGTTTTTTTCAGGACACAGAACATGACCGCTCCTTTTTATGAAGCTGGAGATTAATCAGGAACGCAATTCCCAGCACGATTATCCCAGTAACGGCGACAGTCTGCCAACCATGATGCGCCAGCAGCCAAGGGCCAAGGCTTGCCCCCAGCGCACCTCCACAGAAATTGGAAGCTACGCTGATAGAGTTACAGCGGGCACGGGCTTCCGGCCGTGCGGCAAGAATGGCCTGCTGCACACTGACGGTGGTTACATTGACACCAGGATCCAAGAGCACTGCGGCCAAGGCCAGAATCCATCCGCTGTCCGCAGACAAAGAAAGCAGCCATGCTCCTGTGGCAAGCCCCGTGCCCAAAAACCGCAAGGGATGTCCATATCCTTTGTCGAGCAGCCTCCCTGCCAGGATCACGCACGGAGGCGAAGTCAATCCGGCAAGTGCAAACACGGCCACCGCAGCGTGGCTGTAGTTCATATCCTGCAGCAGGCGCAGGGGGGCCGCTGTCCAGAACATGGTCAGAGCGGCAAAGGAAAGGGAGGACACCAAAAGCCACAAGGTAAGATGCGGCACAAGACGCGGCACTTCACATAGTGAGCGAAGCATTGCCATGTATCCCATGTCGTGGACTGATGGTCGCGTGCGGGGCAGCTGACGCCAAAGCATCCAGGCCAACAGTAGCATTGCGGCAGCGGCAAGGCCGTACATGCCTCGCCAGCCCACGAACTCCGATAAAAGGGACGAAGTGGGACGTGCCAACACGATCCCGCCGAACAACCCCGCAGTCACTATGCCCAGCACTCGCCCGCGCATGGCATCCGAGGCAAGGCTCACCGCGAAGACGATGACCACCTGCGTTGCGGCAGAAAAAATCCCGATCCCGAGGTGCGCGGCAAGAAAGGGGGATACAGAATGGCAGACAGCCGCCAGCGCCAGAAAACAACCCGCGCCCAGCGTCATTCCGACAATGAGCCTGCGATTTTCCCACACGTCACCCAATGGCCCCAGAAAAAGGATGCCAAGCATGTAGCCTACCTGAAGCATGGTAATGACAAGCCCGCTAGCCCCCGTCGTGAGCCCCACGTCTGCTGTCATGTCTGCCAGGATAGGCTGCGCATAATACATGTTGGCCAGTATCAGGTAACAGGCAGCCGATAGCAGAAGGAAGGGAGATGATTGCCTGGAATCTGTCTGGGTGGCCACTAACAAAGCCGGATCTTGTGCTTGAGTTCTTGATTTCATGGTGCCAGTATATGCGCAGCGGCTCAAAAATCGTTTGCTTAATACCGGCAATTTTTTGCCTGATACTGGCAAAAGCTACATAAA
>JAGAEE010000044.1 GCA_017613295.1 Desulfovibrio sp.
ATCCCCGTTGGTAGCCCGTACTTCAACGACGTTGTCACCCACTTCCAGAATGGAGATATCAAAAGTGCCGCCACCCAAATCGAAAACGGCAATTTTTTCGTTGGTCTTTTTGTCGGCGCCATAGGCCAGTGACGCGGCCGTGGGTTCGTTGATGATTCGCTTGACGTCAAGACCGGCAATGCGACCGGCGTCCTTGGTTGCTTGGCGCTGGGCGTCGTTGAAATACGCGGGTACGGTGATAACAGCCTCTGAGACCGTCTCCCCCAGATAGGCTTCGGCGTCCGATTTCAACTTGGCCAGAATCATGGCCGAAATTTCCGGGGCGCTGTATGTGCGACCGTCAACTTCCACACCGCTATCGTCGTTGGCAGCCTTGACAATGGCGTAGGGGGAGTGCTCCTTCCAGCGATCCACCTCCGGCGCGGCGTACTTGCGTCCCATAAGACGCTTGATGGCAAAAATGGTGCGTTTTGGATTGGTCACGGCCTGGCGTTTGGCAATATCGCCCACAAGCCGCTCTTTGTCGGTAAAAGCGACCACAGAAGGTGTGGTGCGGCCACCTTCGGGGTTGGTAATACACTTGGGATCCTTGCCCTCCATCACGTAGACACAGGAGTTGGTGGTACCCAGGTCAATGCCGATAATTTTGGACATATGTCATCCTCCTCGGGGAATCTTCGTAGATTGCGCTTGATCCGCCCCTCATAATGTTCACTATGAAGCAGCGGTGAGTACGTTAAAGTGCGCGTACTTTTTATGACGCGAACAATAAGTAAGTCTTTCTCCGTACTCGTCCAGTATCAGCATGAAAAAAATTTCGTATTTTTTCTCCGCCGGCATGTGGTCACACTTTTCTCCCATAAGGTTATGGAAGGAAATGCCTCCTGTTTTCTGATGCGCTGGAAATTGAGAAATATTCTTCATCCCTATCAAAAAGGTATTTAATCATGTATTCCTTGCAGTTATGTAATATAAGGGGTAAGAATTCATCATATGAATGGGTTCACCACATTGCATCCGGGAGGGAGTTATGGATCTTGACAGAAGAACTCTGCTGTGTGGGCTTGGCGGTTTGGCTGTTGGCGGTGGACTGCTTGCCTTGTCAGGTGGAGAAGGCCTTGCTTCGGAATCCGCTGTTGCCGGCAAACGCTTTGAACAGATCGGTGGCGATTTCGGCTGGCAGCCGCATAAACTGGATCCATCTGAGTGTGCCAAGGTGGCCTACGAGGCATATTGGCACAAGGGGTATGCTTGTGGCTACGGCGTTTTTTATGGCATTGTGGGCGTGATGGGGGAAAAATTTGGTGCGCCATATAACCAGTTCCCCTTTACCATGTTTGAATTTCTCAAGGGCGGCATTTCCGACTGGGGCACAATTTGCGGCGCTCTTGGCGGTGCGGCGGCGGCTTTTGCTCTGTTCTACGGACGCAAGGACCGCAACGCCATGGTCAGTGACCTGTACCGTTGGTATGAGCAAACAAAGCTGCCCATCTACAATCCCGGCGATGTGGCACAGGGCGTTAAGGGGGATATCCCGGGCAGCGTGTCAGAGGCCGTACTCTGCCATATTTCGGTTTCCAAGTGGTGTCATGCCAACAATGAGGAAGCTACCAGCAAGAAGCGCAGCGAACGATGTGGTCGCCTTACGGCAGACGTGTGCGGCAAGGCGGTGGAGATCCTCAATGCGAAGATCGACGCCGGCAAGGACTACAAGCCCATGTTTGCCAAGCAGGAATCTGTGAAGCAGTGCGGCGAATGTCACCAAACCAAGGGAGAAGCAACCAACTGGGGCAAGGGCATTCTCAACTGTACGCCCTGTCATGACGGTCGGCAGGCCCTCGTCAACAAGTTCAAGAACCATCCGCAGTGAAAACTGGCTCGGCAATAACGGTTTTTTAGTGAATAATTATAGCTGGCGCGACCTTTGGGTCGCGCCACGTCATTTATAAATTCTGTCGGTATTGCAGGGATTGCCGCAGGGTTTCCTTGTCCATGTACTTGACCTCTGCACCCAGCGGAATGCCTTGGGCCAGGCGGGAAAGGCGTATGTGGGGGTATTGTTCGCGCACCATGCGGCGAACATAGGTGGCGGTATTTTCGGCTTCTATGGTGGCGCCGAGCGCCAGGATCAGCTCCTGAATTTCACCCTCGGCCAGTCGGAGCATGAGGCGGTTTATGTCCAGGCAATCCGTGTCCATATGTTCCAGGGGAGCCAGCAGACCGCCCAGAATCATGTACTGACCATGATAGAAACCGCCTTCGTCCAGCGCCAAAAGGCTGTCCCATTCCGCGACGAGGCACAAGGTGTCACGGTCGCGTTCCGTATCCGCGCATAACTCGCAGGGATCCGTGGCGGAAAGACCGCCGCAGCGTGAACAAAGATGCAGGTTGTCACGCAAATCGTGAATGCCACGGCCAAGTCGTCGGGTTTCTGATTCAGGCCATTTGAGCAGTGTCATGGCCACACGCAGCGCAGACTTAGGGCCAAGGCCTGGAAGACGGGCCAGCTGTTCCACCAGGGCCTTGAGCGGTTCGGGAATGCGATCGTGCATCAGAAAACGCCCGGCAGTTTGATACCGCCGGAAATAGCGCTCATTTCGCGTTCGCTTGTTTCTCTGGCGATACGCAGGGCTTCGTTGACGGCAGCCGTGATCAGGTCTTGCAGCATTTCCACGTCTCCCCCTTCCAGAGCTTTGGGGTCAATGGTGAGTCTGCGCAACTCCGGTTTTCCAGAAACCTCGGCCTTGACCATGCCTCCACCGCTGGAGGCTTCGTAGGAGTGTTCGTCCATCTCCTGTTTCAATTTGGCAAGTTTGCCCTGAATGATCTGTGCCTGGCGTAGGATGTCGTTCATATTGCGCATATGGGGAACTCCTTGGAGATTTATTCTGGTCGATGTAATATGATGCGTTTTTCTGCCCGTCAAGAAAGAGTTTCAATTCCTGTGGGGATGGGTGTGTGGGCATGACGCCCATTGCCTTCAGCACGACGGAGGCATATGAACACTCACGTGCCTGCCACCTTCAGACATTGGCAAATCTTTTCGACTAGGCCGGGTGATAAAAATGAAATTTGGGGCTTTGTGGGAGCGTGATTTATGGGCGATGCACAATTTTTCTTTTCAGTAATCATCCCGGTGTATAATAAATGGAAGCTCACGGAACAATGCCTGCGCAGTTTGAAGGCATGTACCCGTGAATATCTCTATGAAGTTATTGTGGTGGACAATGCCTCGACAGACGAAACGGCAACCTGCCTGGACACTCTGGGCAAAACACTTTTTGAAGAACACTTTGTCTCCATACGCTTAACCGAGAACATCAATTTTGGCCCGGCGTGCAACAGGGGAGCAGCTAAGGCCCGTGCTCCTTTTTTGTTCTTTCTGAACAACGACACCATTTTGACGGAACATTGGGCAATCCCCCTATGTCAGGCTTTCACTTCCGCGAGTCCGTCGCTGGCGGCGATAGGCCCTTTGCTGCTTTACGAAAACAGGACAGTGCAGCATGTGGGCGTGGCCTTCGGCGTTTTGCATCCCCTTCACCTCTACAGGTATTTCCCACAAACGCATCCTGCGGTGCAGAAAAAAAGGGACGTGCAGGCCCTCACTGCAGCAGCGTTGATGATACGCCGTGTGGCATTCCTCTCGGTTGGCGGATTTCACGAAGCCTACAAAAACGGTTACGAGGACGTGGATTTGTGCCTTGTTTTGCGCAGAAATGGTCATACTCTGCAATGCATACCCCAATCTGTCATCTACCATCTGGAGAGTCAGACACCAGGACGCCATGTTCATGCGCAGCACAATGCCGACATTTTACAGCAACGCTGTGGGCACCTGTTTCATCCAGATGTTCACATTCACGGAATGCGTGACGGGTTTCTGCCTTTTGTCGCCGATGACCTGGATATTGCCTTGACACTGGAACCGCAGGAGGATTCTGAACTTTTTTCTCGGGCACAGGGCAAGCCCCTGCAATACTGGCGGGACGTTATCGACGAAAATCCTCTCTGGCTGGGGGGTCGACGCCATGTGGCCGAGTGGGCCGAGCGACAAGGACAGTCCGCACTGGCTTTGCTGCTGTATTCCGAACTGGCCTTTTGGAGTCGCAGCAAGGCCGATTATGACAACCTTCTGTCCATGGAAGATCTGTCTG
>JAGAEE010000004.1 GCA_017613295.1 Desulfovibrio sp.
AGATTTTTTGCCACTGGTGTCAGAGCCTGTCGCAGGATTCGGGCATGCTGGTCACTGCCCACGTGGGTGCAACCCATGCCCAGGAACTGCCAACTCCGTGTGGTCCATGACGGACAATAACGAAGAAATCCTTCTGCCACAGCGGCGGCTGATTGTCCCATTCCTGACGCGTTGAGGGTCAACAGCACCGGCAGGCCGAACTGTGCCGACAACTGCGCCGTACTGCCAGCCCCATCGTGCCCGCCGTCAAACAGTCCCATAGCCCCCTCGACGACAAGCAGGTCGGCTTTAACACGGCGGCCGTGATCCTGCATACGCTGAAAAACACGGCGCAAACCAAGACCCTGAAGCCGACTTCCCTGTTGTCGTGACAATGGCGCTGCCTCACGGCACATCCATGTGTCCAGGTTTGCGACAGGCTGTCCGGTCATGGCGGCATGAAAAGCCGTGTCAATATAGTCTGGCCCCACCTTGGCGGCAGCCAAGACCATGCCACGTCGCCGCAAGGCACAAAGCAGGGCCAGAGTGAGTGCGGTTTTGCCAGCGTGACTGCCAGTTCCTCCGATGATCAGTCCGGGCGGACGAGGGCATTCCAAAAATGAAGGCGAGGGCATGGCGACCGGATGTCGAGACTGTCAACGATGCCGGAATGCCTCTGTCAAGAGGGCTGCGTCTTCCAGCGGGCGGGCTTTCAGGCCCAGTTCTGCATTCCCTCCGCTGCAAACAAAACCTTGGGGACCCAATTCCGTGACCCCTGCCGAAATGATGCGTGCGTAGGGCAATTGTTCGCGCATGTCACAGTGGTCCACACGACGGGGGAAAATAAAGGGCACGGCCTGGCCGGAAAAATCCTCGACAATAAGGTACTTCATCTGCAATTCCTTTGCGGTTTGCCCTCCATCGGAGGGGGAAAGGGTTTTTACAGTGACAAATTTCCCCTTTCCCGAAAAATTATCTCAACCATGTTTCAATCCACAGGCGGCCCCATTCGCCGACTGACTCCGTCACCGGCGGATAGGAGTCGTGCGATTGCCCTGCCTGAAGGGAGGGGTTACGGAAAAGGTTGCCATCGCCTTCGCCGTCCGTCAATCGCATTTTCCCCCATAAGGGGGAGGTTTCAAACCATAAAGGAATTTTTGCTGAACGCGACCTCAGCGAGACGAAACATTACTTTACCCTTGCTGGCAAATCGGACGGCTGTGACGTTTTTTGTCCGTTTTTCCATTGGCGACGGTTTTGCAGGTAGCGCCTCACGGCCCTGTTATGCTCTTCAATGTTTGTGGAAAAAACGTGCTCTCCGCCGTCCACCTTCGCGACAAAGTAGAGGTATTTATGGGCTTCTGGATGAAGGGCTGCGGACAAGGCAGCGGTCCCGAAAGAACAGATGGGGCCGGGCGGCAATCCCGAACGCTGGTAGGTATTGTAGGGGTTCTTGCCGTCATCCAGATGGCTGCGCCGCAAATTGCCGTCAAAATTTTCCCCGAGGCCATAGATGACTGTGGGATCGGCCTGCAGCAGCATACCCCTATCAAGGCGGTTCCGATACACACCGGCCACACGCGCTCGCTCAGCATCCACGGCGGTTTCCTTTTCCACTATGGAGGCAAGGATAGTGCAGGTTCTGAGAGCGTCTCTGCCGGGAACTTTGCCGTCCGGCCAAAGCGAGGCAGCCCTGTTCCAGAAATTGTCCACCATGCGACCTGCCACGGCACGTGCCTGGGAGGCATCAACAACGTCCTTTTTGGGAAGCAGGTATGTGTCCGGCATAAGAAAGCCCTCTGCTGAGGCAAAGGGAATGCCGTAGTGTCGCAGAAAATCCGGATCCATGACAATTTGGGAAAAATCCTCAAAATGCACGAAGCCGGCATTCTCCAGCAACCTGGCCGTCTGCCACCAGGTTAGCCCTTCTGGCACCGTAACACGGAAAAGCACAGGTCGACCATTGACCAGTTCATGCAACACCCTGTCAGGCGTCCAGCCCGTGTTCAGGGCAAAACGTCCTGCCTGAAGGCGATTTTCACATTGTTTCCAGTGGGCCAGCCAGCGAAATTTGCTGGCTGAGGTGACGCATCCCTTGTGTTCCAGCGCAGCCGCCACCTGTGCCAGACGTGCGCCCGGCAAAACATCGAATAAAACCTGCTTGCCAGGTGTTTCGGGCGCGGAGGTGAGAAAAGTGTTCGCCTGCCAGGCCAGCCACAGGCATGCGCTTAACAGCAGCAGACCAAAAAGGCTCCCCAGGAGGCGTTTCCTTTTCATGCGCGGCTCCACTTTTGACGGTCAAGCGCCAGAAAGGAGGAGAGGATACGCACGGCGGCCTGCTGATCCAGAACGTCCTTGCGTTTTTTGCGGGTCAGACCGGCCTCCCTCAGGTCAACCCATGCCTCTTCAGAGCTGAGTTCCTCGGACATATAGTAAAATGGCAGCGGAAGACGTCTTTTGAGACGCTCAGTCACGTTGCGCACCTGACGAGTTGTCAAGCTTTCCGAACCGTCTGGCAAAAGTGGCAACCCCATGACCACAGCTTCAGTCCCCTCAGCAATCAACCGTTGTGCAAGCGCGTCCAACAGAAGGTGACGGCTGGGAAAATCTGCCAGTCGCAAAGTGGCCAAGGGGAAAACCATCCGCCCTTCAGGGTCAGACGCTGCAAGACCGGTTCGCGCAAGACCGTAATCAATTCCGACAAATTTCACACATGCCCCTGGGTATGTGAAGCTCGCGACCCATTCAGCCCTGTCAAACGACTACAGGATATCCAGCAGATTGAGTAGCCCCATGGCGCTGCCGCTGACCAGAGGTCCCAGCACCATGCCCAATGCTCCCGTGAATAGCAACAGCAAAAGAAGGAGAAAACCGTAGCGTTCCATTCTCAGGTAACTCAAGGCAATCTTTCCTGGAAGGAAATAGGCCACAATCTTGCTTCCGTCCAGCGGCGGGACAGGAAGCAGGTTGAGCCAGCCCAGGCCAAAGTTAATGACTATGCCCGCCTGCAATGCCTTGAGAACAAAAATGTAGGTAGTGCTCTGCTGCCAGTTCAGTGGAGGAAATAAAGTCAGCACCCCCCACAGCAGGATTCCGAATACAACGGCCAGCAGGAAATTTGTCAGGGGACCAGCCAGAGCCACCAGCATCATGTGTTTTGCGGGATTGCGGAAATATCGTGGATCCACAGGGACGGGCTTTGCCCAGCCAAAGACAAAACTCCCGGAGAGACTCGTCAGGACGAACACAAGCAGACCCGCCATATCTATATGTGGCAGGGGATTGACCGTGAGACGTCCCAAAATTTTGGCCGTGGGATCCCCGCAGCGGGCGGCCATCCAGCCGTGCGCCACCTCGTGCAGAATGATGCCCAACATGGCCGGAACGGAAGCTACCGCCAGAGTGCTCAAGGCCTGTGCAATATCCAGATTCAACATTTTTTATCCAAAGCGCCGCAATACCCTTTTGGGGGCTGGGGAGAAGTCATCCCGAGGAAGCTACCTTGCGAACCAAAAGAATGTCATTGGGCCAGATATGGCGATCGGGTGTCAGCAGTTGACCGTCACGGGCCACCAACGCGGTTTCTTCCGCCAGACCGAGCGATGCCAGCAGCTGGCTGACCGTTTTGGGGCGGGCCAGAACCATATCCTTTTCCTCCGGTTGTAGGTGCACGGTCACCGTGGTGGCAGTGGCATTCGTCCGTTTTTTGTCGTTCTGTGTCACACCGTCGGTGGGAAAAGATGTTTTTTGCATGACAATTCCTCGTGGCAAACGCGTCAGCATTGCGGCGATTATGTCCAGCAAAAGTAGCCAACGGTTACCAGGGTCATGCTGAAAGCACGCAGACCCTGGTTTGCCAGCAAAAGCTTCAGAGCCAATGCAGGTCTGTAAAACCCCGCATAGGCCGGCAACTGATGGCGAATGGCCCGCATGGGCGTGGAAAGGATATTGCCGACCATAAGGGCAAGCACGACGTCGCGGCTGGAAAGAGCGCCAGTCTGCAGCACACTTCCGGCCGCACCAAGGGCCGCGCCAAGTTCGGCTGCCAAATGCAGCACGATGACGCCCATGGCCTGCGGCTTGAGAAAAGCAAGCCATTCCATATGTTCAGCGAGCCACTGTTCGGCGATGCCAAACCAGCCATACTGCTGCAGAAAGAACATAAGCACATACATGGGCGCTGTAAAGCCGACGAGTCTGGGTAGACGCCGTAAAAAGCGTTTCCACGCATTTTGTAGGCAGGTCGCCCCGAAAATCACGCTGCCTGGCTCGGTACCGGTCAAATTATGCCGTGAGGGAGGCAGCAGCCGTCGTGAAACCCACAGGGTGACACCCGTCCTGAGCATGGCGGCCACCAGCGTCAAGCCCACATAGGTCAGCGCTGGCATACCCAATACAGGCCAGGTGAGAAAAAAAATGGTCGGCGTATGAACCACATACGCCGGCAGGCTGTTGAAAAGATTGGACAGCATCAATTCCCGACCGGAGAGCGCCCCACGGCCATACTGTTCAGAAAGCAGACCATTAGCAGCGGCGGGTGAAACAAAGGCCAGCGAGAAGGCGGCCCCTGCCGTCTCTCCCAGATGGGCAGCACGTACCAGTGGCAGGGCCAACCGGGCCAAACGGCGCGTCCACTGTAGAGCTTCAAGGATGTTGGCCAAAAGCAGTCCCGCAGCCAGACCTAGCAGAAGACGCAGCATGGGCCAGCCAAGAATACGCCAGAGCTCTGCAGGGGCAAGCGTGATGTCGGGAGAGACAGGAATCATGATCAGAAGAATCGTCAAGAAATTCAGGGCATGTAGCCGGTGTCCGGCGGCAGATCGCTTCGTGCTGCCTCAGTACGGGCAAGGGTGTCGCAGCGCTCGTTTTCAGGATGCCCGGTATGGCCCCTCAGCCAGTGCATACGCACCTTGTGCTTCTCCAAAAGGGGGAGCAGCCGTTCCCACAGGTCTACATTTGGAACGGGCTTTTTGTTGGCCTTGATCCACCCCTTTTTCTGCCATGAACGAAGCCAACCCTTCTCAACACTGTTGCACACATAAGTGGAATCCGTGTAGAGGTCGACATCGCAGGGAGTGCGCAGTTGCCGCAATGCCTCAACAACGGCTAGAATTTCCATGCGGTTGTTTGTGGTCAGACGGTAACCGCCGCTGAATTCTTTGCGCCGTTCCGCGCCGTCCTGTTTAAGCACGGCAGCCCAGCCACCCGGTCCGGGATTGCCAAGACAGGAACCGTCCGTATGGATGATCACCTTGAACACGAATTGCGCCTTGTTGCGGTTTTGCCTGTGTCAGAAATGACGGTTAGTGGCGGACGGCAGATAGCGATGCCGTCCGCCAACTCAACTAGTATCGGTAATGATCGGCCTTGTAGGGACCTTCAATCTTGACGCCTATATAGTCGGCCTGCTCCTGCGTGAGGACGGTCAGCTTGGCACCCAGACGGTTCAGATGCAGGCGGGCCACCTCCTCGTCGAGTTCCTTGGGTAACACATAGACCTTCTTTTCCAGCTGTTCCGACGCCAGCTTGAGCTGGGCGAGGGTCTGGTTGGTAAAACTGTTGGACATGACAAAACTGGCGTGTCCGGTGGCGCATCCGAGATTGACCAGACGCCCCTCTGCCAGAACGATAATGCTGCGCCCTGAAGGCAGCGTCCATTTGTCCACCTGTGGCTTGATAGTGGTCTTGACACAACCCGGAGTGTTCTCAAGCCAGGACATTTCCACTTCACTGTCAAAATGTCCGATATTGCAAACGATGGCTTCGTCCTTCATGCCTTCCATGTGTTTACCGGTAATGACGTGATAGTTGCCGGTGCAGGTTACATAGATGTCGCCCACGGGCAGCGCGTCTTCCACTGTAGTGACTTCAAAACCTTCCATGGCGGCCTGAAGGGCGCAGATGGGGTCGATTTCCGTTACCAGAACGCGGGCCCCAAAACCACGCATGGACTGAGCGCAGCCCTTACCCACGTCGCCATAGCCTACGACCACCACGACCTTGCCTGCCACCATGACGTCCGTGGCACGCTTGATGCCGTCGGCAAGAGATTCACGACATCCATACAGGTTGTCGAACTTGGACTTGGTGACGGAGTCGTTGACGTTGACAGCCGGGAAGAGCAATTTGCCCTCTTTTTCCAGCTGGTAGAGACGGTGAACACCGGTTGTCGTTTCTTCCGAAACGCCGCGCACACGCGCTGCCACTTTGTGCCAATGTTGCGGATCCTCGCCGAGGCGCAACTTCAGACGGTCAAGAATGCACTGAAATTCTTTGTTGTCCGTCTTTTGGTCCAGCATGGCGGGGTTGTCTTCCGCCTCCACACCTTTGTGGATGAGCAGTATTCCACCTGGAACCGGATGCTGCAGCCGCTGCTTAATACCTGCGGCCTGGAGCTTTTGCAGAGTGCCGAC
>JAGAEE010000045.1 GCA_017613295.1 Desulfovibrio sp.
TATAGACGGCCAGGTGGCCGGCCTCAAGGCCGGAGCAGCCAGTGTACGTGGAAGAAATGCCGGCCTGGATGCCCTGATTAATGAACTTGACGTGATGACAACAACAGAAAAGTTCAAGTTCAATCGGGGTGATTACAATCTTAATCTGTAGCGTTGTAGTATTCCCTTGTGTGGAATGCTGAAAAACCAGCCACAGGAACAGGGCCTGCGGCTGGTTTTTCATTTGGTCGTAAGGCTTTCCTACATGTTGCAGCCATAGCCCGGCCAGGGAGCATTTCCACGCATGCCATAACCCGCGCAAGGACCATATCCGCGCATGCCGCGCCCACCGTATCCCATGCCATTTCCGCCTTGGCAGGGGCAGCCGCCACGATGCCCACGCATGCCATGATATGGCTTGTAGGGCAGACCCTTTTCACCCATCTGACGGAGCATGTCGGCCTCGGCATCATAGAGATGCGCGTCGATTTCACGTAATTCCTTGAGTGCTGTTTGGATTCTGTTATCATCTGCCTTGACATCGGCGGCAAAGAGATGGTCCAGCTCGGCCAGTTTGGCAAAGCGTTGCTGAACGAGAGGCTCCATCTTTTCCCAATGGCTTCGGTGTATTTGCTGCATGTCAGAGATCTGTTCATTGGTCATGCCCGGGTGTCCGCAGCAGCCATAACCAGGTTGAGCCGAGGCTGAGCTGAAGGCAAACAGCAGGCCAACAATGGCAAATGTTGCTGAAATTGTAGTGAATTTGGATGTTTTCATGGCAACTCTCCTCTTTGATGGGGTTATGTACGCAAGTTTCCTTCGGCTTAAGGAACGGGGGATCGTTTCCCGCTATCGCGGTCTTTGCCGATGTCTCATAAATGGCAAGGAACGTGCCACAATTAAGATTATTATATAATATTTTGAAATAATTGGAATTTTTAGATTTCACATGGCAAAATGAGCTTTTGCCAGACACGCTCTGTCCGATTTTTACACAAATTTATATGGACATTGTCCGATTTTTACTCATAATGTCTATTTTGGGAGCTCCAATATTTCAACGGTGTCGGAGAAAACCATGCGTAAAATCCATCTTTCCGATTTGCGTCTTTGCAGGGTGGGCATTTCACCCTGGATGCTGAGCGGTGTGGCCTGTATTCTGATTGTGGTTATGGCCGGATTGTTCCAACGCAGCAACGAACGTGAACGAAGTTTTATGGTACGCAATCTCACGGACAGGGCCGAGGCACTGATTTGGGCACTGGAAGCGGGAACGCGTTTAGGCATGCGCATGAATACTGGTGTGATTATGGGGCTGTCTCCTCTTCTGGCGGAAACAGCACGTCAACCTGGCATAGCATACATGGTGGTTGCAGATGCTCAGGGAAAGATCCTTGCGTTCAGCGGGGATGGCGTGGACCGCAGTGAAGAAAATGATCCGGTTGCCCCATCGGGAGTAGAGGAGGATATGCCTGTCATGCCCTCACTGGAGGCGGTGTCAGACAAAGCGGCATGGCGTATGCGTGAACTTGTGGATGGAAGCAAGGTTTTTGAGGTATACCGGACGTTTGCCCCTTTGCGGTTTGCCCATGTCTCACAGATGAGGCATGTCAGGCACGGCATGGCCCGCAGCATGCCAATGAATGGGTCGGGTTGCCCTGCCATTCAGGCTCAACCGACGTTGGAACACACTCCTGGGTTGCAGGGGAGCAGCGTCAAACATGAGCGACAGGCGGTGGGGGTGGCACTGGTGGGTTTTGACGCCCGCCCCTTTGAGGAAGCCCTTCGCAGGGATATGCGCAATAATTTGTTATCAGCCCTGTTGGCCGTGGTATTGGCATTGGCGGGTTTTATCTCCCTCTCCTGGATTCAGCAGTATCGTCGCTGGCGACGCATGCTGCGCGACGAAAGGGCCATCGCGGCCTCAGTTATTGCCGATCTGCCCCTGGGACTTGTCACCAGTGATCCCTACGGTCGTATAGCGGTGATCAACGACACGGCTTTGGCCATGTTTCACAAAGGTCGAAAAGATATAGTTTCTATTTCACAGCAGGGGGGTAAGGCAGATGAGGCTTCGCCGCTGAGCAGTTTGCCTGGCCTGGACTGGGATGGACTTGTCACACGTTTGGCCAAAACAGGCCGTCTTTCGGAAGAAGAACTTGATCTGACCATACCGGGCGGTGACGGCATGACCATCAGCTTGGGGGCGGCTGCCGTGCGTAACGAGAACAACGTTTTTCTGGGAAATGTCTTTGTGTTGCGTGACATAACGGAGATGAAACGTCTTCAGGCAGAGGCACAGCGTAATGACAGGTTGGCTGCCTTGGGACATCTGGCGGCAGGTGTGGCGCATGAGATCCGAAATCCCCTGAGTACCATCAAAGGAGTGGCCTTGTATATTGCTCGGCGCATGCCGTCCGCTGGTCGCGAGGCGGATGCGGCCAGCCGTATGATTGATGAGGTGGATAGACTGGATCGCGTGGTGTCGTCTTTGTTGGAATTTGCGCGACCTGATAATTTCAAGACGTCTCCGGCAGAACTTGGCGCGATTGTGGACCACGCCTTGCGTCTGGCCGAGACCGATCTTGGCAAAGACATCGCTGTCGTGCGTGACATTCCTTCCTCATTCCCGCAGGTGCATGTCAATGCTGACCGTTTGACCCAGGCCTTGCTCAATCTCATTCTCAATGCCGTACAGGCCATGAAATCATGTGGTACGTTGAGCATCAAGGCGGAACTGACAGAAAAGGGAAAGTTTCGTCTTGTGGTCTCCGATACGGGGCCTGGCGTTGCTTCAGAGCTCAGATCGTCCATCTTTACGCCCTATTTTACGACAAAACCGTCAGGTACGGGGTTGGGGTTGGCCATTGTGCATCGCGTTGCCGAAGGTCATGGCGGTAGCGTGAGTGTGGGCGATACGCCGGGAGGCGGCGCGGCATTCACAATGACGTTGCCAGTGGAGGGAAAGAGTGTCAATCGGAGGAATCCGTCGTCGACGTCTTGTGTTTGATGGAACGACAATGAAAATACCAAAGGACAGGCAGTTTGTGATAGCAGCACGACGGTCGTTTAATTCCCAAGCCGGAGCCCTGCAAAAGGTAACAAGATTTGGGGGAAAGAGGCTATGAAGGCAGGTGTTACCATACATCTGTTGGTGGTGGACGATGATCGAAATCATCGAGAGATGCTGCGTGATTTGCTGGAAGAATGGGGGTATGACGTCTCCATGACCGAAGACGGTGAGGACGCAGCGAGGCTTTGTCGTGAAAAACCATTTGACCTCGTTCTGATGGATATGCGCATGCATGGCATGAGCGGTATAGAAGCCACTCGTGCTATCAAGGCCTACAATCCGGCCATCCCCATCCTGATTATGACGGCTTTTTCGGACGTGTCCAGCGCTGTGGAGGCTCTCAAGGCCGGTGCATACGACTATTTGACCAAACCTTTGGCTTTTGACGCCCTGAAGTTGGCATTGGATCGGGCTTTGGACCACGCCGACCTTCGTCGGGAGGTACACGCTTTGCGGCGTGAGCTTTCAGGATTCGAATCCTCAGTTATAGGACAAAGTCCTGCGATGCGTCAGGTGCTTAATATGGTCGCCACCATAGCCCCGTCTGAAGCCACAGTGCTTGTCACGGGTGAATCTGGCACAGGCAAGGAAGTTATTGCCCGCAGTATTCACGAGGCCAGCAACCGTTGTCATGGGCCGTATGTGGCGGTCAACTGTGCCGCGCTCACGGAAAATTTGTTGGAAAGTGAGCTTTTCGGGCACGAAAAGGGGGCTTTCACAGGTGCGGAAAAACAACGTGACGGTAGATTTCAGGCGGCGCATAAGGGCACACTTTTTTTGGATGAAATCGGGGAAATCTCTCCAGCCATGCAGGTGAAACTGTTACGTGTCATCCAGGAGCGGGAACTGCAGCCAGTTGGCAGTGACAGGACTGTCAGGGTGGATGTACGCATAGTGGCCGCCACAAACAGGAATCTGGCGCAGGATGTGGAGGATGGGCGTTTTCGCCAGGATTTGTATTACCGTTTGAATGTGGTTACCCTGCAGCTGCCCCCTTTGCGAGAACGACGGGAAGACATCCCCCTTTTGTCCATGCATTTTTTGCACCGCTTTGCACAACGGAACGGAAAGACTGTCAAGGGGTTCACGCCAGCAGCCATGGACAGACTGTTGAAGCATTCCTGGCCGGGAAATGTGCGCGAGTTGGAAAATGTTGTGGAACGCGCCGTCGTTCTGCTGGTGGGTTCGTACATCAGTGAGCGTGAATTGCCACCCTCAATAATGGCGCAGGGGGCACAACATGCTGTTGGAACCTCCCGACTTGATTTTTCCAGTATGACCCTGGAAGAAATAGAGCGCATGGCCGTACTCGACACATTGGCTCAGGTGGGTGGGAACAAGAGTGAGGCCGCACGCCGTTTGGGAATAAATCGCAAGACCTTACAGTCCAAGCTGGATGGCGGCAATACTGAAAGGTCAACGTGACGTAGCGAAAAAACAAAGACTCAAGATTATGTCAGCATGGATGTCGCGACTTCAATCCAAGAATGGACTTCTGCCGCATATTCTGTATGGCGCCCGTGTTCCAGGGCACGTTTGAGTGCCAGAGTGCAGGCTGTGGCATCGCCTGGCGTGTAGTAAAAAACGCCTTCACGGTTCAGATCGAGAAAGTTCGGTGAAACGATTGGCAGGCCACAGTACCGGTATTGAATGATTTTGAGGGAATCCGTGTAAGCCTGCATGGGACGACTGGAAGATCGAAGAGTGTACAAACCGCAATCGGCAAATTTGATGTAGGGTATCGTCTGGGCAAAGGGGATTTCCCCATAATATTTCACGTTGGTTGGCACTGGATCGGATGTCGGTCTTTCAATGCCAGTAATGTGAAACTGAACATCTGGTGTACTTGCAGCCATGCCATGAACGGCTGCCATGTCGTAAAAACCCACTCCGCAGAATACGGCGTTGCAACTTCCTGGAGTATAGGGAGATTGATGACAGTCATCAAAGGATGACGTCAAGAGCCCGTGGCGCTGCATCCTTACGGTGTGCAAATGGGGAAATTTTGTTGTCAGCCAGGGGCAGGGAACGCTGATCATGTTGAAATATGGGGCTACTTCCTGTTCGACTTCCGTCATGCGGACGGGTGTGGAGCGCAGGCTGCGTATATCGTCGGAAACACGGTAGATGTGAAGCGCTGTGGGTGCCAGTGTACGGCAAAGATGAACAAGAAAGAGTGCGCTGCAACTTTCATAGATGATGGCATCGGCGTTCCGGATTTGTTCCTGAAGAGGACCGAGAGGATAGCGGTCGTATCTGTCCATACAGGGGGACAGAATCCTGTCCAGAAGGGGAATCATGGTTGTGTGCGGGTGCAACGTGGTAAAGTGTACATAGGACGCAAATCGTGGACGGACGGTTTGCATGACGTTGCGGGCTTGCCATATGCCGGGATAACGTATGCGAAAATCCCGGCGAAGCCAGGATATCCAGGAAAAACCGACCGTAGCGAAGGTAATGGTATGTCCCAGAGTATGCCAAGCGTCTGCCAGATGGTGAAAACCAGCCTTGCGTGGTGATGGATACCAGTGGTTGCTGAGCAGAACAATGTTCATGGTGCGTCACTGTCGGATGGGACAGCTTCCAGTTCCTTGCCTTTTCGGGCATAAAGGCGTCCGCATATGTGGCATTGCAGGTTCGTACCGAGTTTTTCACCGCAGACGCACACCCATCCGTGCGGCCGTGCGGGATTGCCATAGATGAGAGCGTAGTCGGGCACGTCGTGTGTCACCACGGCCCCTGCCCCGACAAAGGCGTATCGCCCGACAGTCACACCACAGATAATGGTACAGTTTGCTCCCAGTGTTGCTCCGCGTTTTATCCATGTGGGGCGGGCCTGATCCATCTTGCGTATGTGCGCACGAGGGGTCCATACGTTGGTAAAAACCATGCTGGGGCCACAGAAGACATTTTCATCGAGAGTGACACCTTGATATACGCTGACATTGTTTTGAATTTTACACCCCTTGCCTATGGTGACATTGGGTCCGATGACCACATTTTGTCCGATGCTGCAATTCGGGCCGATGATTGATCCAGACATGATGTGGGAAAAATGCCAGATTTTGGTACCCTCGCCAATGCTGACGTCGTCATCTATGCACACACTAGAATGCGCAAAATAGTTCACAGCAGAGCCCCTCGCAGTGCAGTTGCCACAGTGTGCACACTGTCTTCATCAAGATACGGGTGGAAGGGAAGGGCCAGAATGGCACGTGAGGCATGCAGAGCCGCCGGCATATCTTCTGGAGCGTAGCCGAGATCCCTGAATACGGCAAGACAGTGCTGAGGCCTCGGGTAGTAGATGTTTGTGGGAATTCCCCGCTGTCGGAGCAGCTCAACGGTGCTGTCGCGCTTGTTTTCAGGCAGGGTTATGCAGTATTGGGCCCAGACACTGTAGACACCGCGTGCCAAGGTCGGAAGGGTAAGCCCCTTGATATCCTGCAGATGCTTTTCATACCATGCGGCCACTTGCTGGCGCATGGCGATTTCACTGGGAAATATCTCCATCTTGGCCAGTAAGATGGCGGCTTGCAAAGTGTCAAGACGTCCGTTGATGCCCAGGCGGATGTTGTCGTATTTGTCCTTCCCCTTGCCATGTACGCGCAGGGAACGTATAAGGTCTGCCAGCCCAACGTCGTCAGTAAAGACGGCTCCGCCATCGCCATAACAGCCCAGGGGTTTTGCCGGGAAAAAACTGGTTACAGCGGCATCGCAACCAAGGGCGCACGTCCTTTGACTGTTATATTGTCCTCCGAAAGCCTGGGCTGCATCTTCCAGAACAAGTAATCCGTGTCGGCGAGCGATGGGCAAAAGTGAGGAATAATCAGCCGCTTGTCCAAACAGGTCAACAGGGACGACTACACGGGGCTTCAGAGGGCGTTCGAGAGCGTCTCGTGGCAAAGGATAGATGGAAGCATCCTGCTGTTGTATGGCGTCTATGGCTTTTTGCAACAGTGAGGGGCACATGTTGAACGTGACGGGATCCACGTCCACAAAGACGGGGGTGGCACCAAGCAAGGCGGGGACTTCCGCTGTGGCAAAGAAGGTGAATGGCGGCACAAAAATCGCATCTCCTGGTCCCACGCCCCATGCCAGGAGTGCCAAGAGCAGGGCGTCTGTGCCAGAGGCGCAGGCAATACAATTTGATGCCCCTGTGAAGTCGCAGAGGCATGTCTCCAACTCCGTGATCTCCGGCCCCATGATATAGTTGCCATGCGAAAGCACGGCCTCAATGCGGGCATAAAGACGGTCATGTATGCGTGCCTGCTGTTTTGCGAGGTCAATAAATTGCATTCTGTCCCCTGCAAGGGCACTTCTTTTTGAGGTTAGAGACGCCAGAGGTCAAAGCCCGCTTCCTGCAGAACGTTTTTCTGCCAGAAGCCCTTGATGTCCAGTAGCGTCACCCGTGAATCTTCAAACATGCCCCGTATCTCTGCCACACCGAGAGCTCTGAATTTTTCGTGTGCCACTGCCAGGATGAGCGCGTCCAGATTGTTGAAGTCGTTCATGGGCAGAAGCTGCTGGCCATACTCGCGCATGGCTTCTGCAGGATCCGCTTCGGGATCATGTACAAGCGCAGAGACTCCGTATTCCTTCAGTTCAGCGATAATGTCCACCACGCGGGTATTGCGGATATCTGGCACGTTCTCCTTGAAGGTGAACCCCAAAATGCCTACACGGGCACCCTTGACACGTCTGTTGGCATTGATAAGGCGTTTGACACAGGTTTCGGCCACATATTTGCCCATACCGTCATTGATGCGCCGACCGGCGAGAATCACTTCGGGATGACAACCAATTTCCTCGGCCTTGTAGGTGAGGTAGTAGGGGTCCACGCCAATGCAGTGACCACCCACGAGACCGGGCCTGAACGGCAGAAAATTCCATTTGCTGCCAGCGGCTTCGAGAACCTCGAGTGTATCAATTCCCAGCTTGTTGAAGATCATCGAGAGCTCGTTCATCAGTGCGATGTTAATGTCACGCTGGGTGTTTTCGATAACTTTGGCGGCTTCGGCCACCTTGATGCTGGAAGCGCGATGGATGCCTGCTTTGACCACAGTCCCATAGACCCGGGCCAAGAGTTCACAGGTGGCGACATCGGATCCGGAAACTATCTTGCATATGCTCTCCAGCCTGTGAACTTTGTCTCCGGGATTGATGCGTTCCGGTGAATAGCCAACAGTAAAGTCGTCCGGAAAGTTCAAGCCAGATTCCTGCTCCAGGAGTGGAACACACACGTCTTCAGTGACTCCGGGATACACCGTGGATTCATAGCAGATCACACTTCCACGGGTCATATGGCGCCCCACCGTACGGCTGGCGCCGATGACTGGGGTGAGGTCTGGACGACGGTGAGTGTCTACCGGTGTGGGCACGGCGACGATGATCACACCGGCACGCGCGAGTTCGGCAGGGTCGTCGGTCAGTTTGGCACAGCTTGATGCGAGGTCGGCGTCATCAACTTCGTTGGTGGCGTCATGCCCGGCATTCAATGCGGTCACCCGGGCGCGGTTTATGTCAAAGCCAATAACGTCGAAATGGCGGGAGAGCGCTACGGCCAGTGGCAGCCCCACATAGCCCAGCCCAACAACGGCTACGGCAGATTTTTTTTGCAGGAGGTCGTCTAGGGAAGTCATGGGTTGTGTCCTCAGTATTCCAGCGGCAGAGAAATTGTTCTGTTGTCACGCGCACTTCTGTAGGCGGCAATAAGCACTTCCAGGGATTTCAGTCCCTCGCGACCATCCGTCTCCGGTTCTGCTGTACCGCGCAGGACGTCGATGACATTTTTGTAATAAAGGGGATGACCGAAACCATAAACGGAGGTTGTGGTGTAGCTGGCATCCTTGATGGAAGTGTCATAGTCTCGAGGCTCGCTGAAATTCCAGATTTGAATTTCGTTGACGGCAACGCCCCCCACTCTTGCCGTGCCTTTTTCTCCGATAATAGTAATGGAACCTTCTAGGTTTTGGGGATATGTCAACATGGTTACGGCCATGGATCCCAACGCGCCGTTGCGCCATCGAACATTAAGAACGCCCGTGTCTTCCACCTCGATATCACGCGCCAAGGTGCCCGTCATGGCCTGAACGTCGGATATTGGCCCGATGAGCCATTCCAGAAGATCAACATAGTGACTGGCCTGATTCATGAAAGCGCCGCCGTCCATCTCCCAAGTGCCTCGCCATTTTGCAGAATCGTAATACGCCTGGGGGCGAGTCCAGAAGACGTTAAGGTGCACCATGTAAATCTTGCCGAAGCGTTTTTCGTCCAAAGCGCGTTTGAGTAACTGCAATGTGGCGTTGCGACGATTTTGCTTAATGACAAAAAGACGTCGGTTGGCCTCATCACACGCGTGAATCATCGCGAGACCATCTTGCCAACGCGTTGCCATGGGTTTTTCCGTCATGACATGCCGACCCGCTTTTGCGGCTTCTATAACCATTTGAGGATGCAAACCGCTGGGGGTGCAGATGGTTACGAGATCGCAGTCCACATTGACCAGGAGTTCTGAAAGCGTGCTGAAACCGGGAACGTGGTATCTTTCGGAATGGGCTGCCAGTACATTGGCATCAATGTCACAAACAGCCGCCAGCTCCATATCGTCCCTGTGTCTTTCAATAGCATCGAAATGTTTGAGAGAAATACGGCCACAGCCAATGATGGCGTTACGGATTTTTCTGTTTGTGACGGTGGGAAACATGGCAATTCCTCAAAACCTCCACTACAAAGATTAACACAGAGTTTTTTGGCAGGCAAGATTGCGTACCACAGTGAATTCTTGAAGTCTCCTGATACGAGGGATGGACTCTTAATGAAAAATGCCTTGCAATACCCAGCAGGAAACGAAACCCACACTTCCAGCGGCGGGCAGGGTGAGTACCCAGGCAGTGACCAGATTCTGTGCGACGTTCCATCGTACGGCCGTGAGACGTTTGGTTGATCCAACGCCAAAAATACACGCTGATATGGTATGTGTGGTACTGACGGGACAGCCTAATGCCGAAGCTCCTGCGATAACCAGAGTTGCCGAACTTTCGGCCGTGAATCCGTGAACGGGTTCCAATTTAAAAATACGGCTGCCCATGGTCTGAACAATTTTCCAACCGCCAAGGGCTGTGCCCAGAGCCATGGAGCCGGCGCAGCTCAGTTTGACCCATAGGGGGATGTCAATACTGTGTGTTTGGCCAAAAATTAACAGGGCTAGAGTGACGATCCCCATGGTTTTCTGGGCGTCATTGAGGCCGTGGCTTGTTGCCATGAATGCCGCCGAGCATAATTGCAAACGGCGAAACAGGGCATTGACTTTACGTCGGTGTACCTTGCTGAAAATCCAATAGATTCCCCACATGCAAAGAAATCCTGTCACAAATCCGGCAAACGGGGCCGCCACAAGAGGTATGAGCACCTTGTTCACTATACCTTGAACATTGAGGGCCTCAAAGCCAGTATCGGCCAGAGCCGCCCCTATGAGTCCACCGATGAGCGCGTGGGAAGATGAGGAGGGAATGCCAAAATACCAGGTGATGGCATTCCACACAATGGCGGCCACAAGGGCGGCCAAAACAAGCACCTGGCTGCTTTCCACCACATGGGGCAAAACAATGCCACTGCCGAGTGTCCGTGCTACTTCTGTTCCCAGAAGAGCTCCGGCCAGATTGAGGATGGCAGCGGCAATAACGGCAAACCTTGGTGTTACCACCTTGGTGGAAACCACAGATGCGATAGCGTTGGCGCAGTCATGCGCTCCGTTGGTAAAATCGAAGACAAGCGCCACAAGGACAATGAGGACCAGAAGGAGCGGAATGTCAAACATTTTTGAGCACCGCTTCCTCAATGGTTTCGGCCAGGGTGTTTACCTGCTCCAGCAAGATGCTCATACGTTCGTAAGCCTGGCTCCATTTAAGGGCATGCATGACATGCTTGAGCGTGAGATTCTGATTTTCGTCAATGACTTCCGCCAGACCAGTCGCCAAAACCATGTCGCATTCGCTGCGCAGATCGCGAAAAGCGTGTGTCTTGTGACAATCAGTACGCTGGGCAAGCCCGTCCAGCATCTCATGCGTGAGATCTAGCATGGCAGTAATGTTGCGGCCAAGCTGAAGCATGGGAAAACGTATGCGTGGAAATTCAAAGATGTGCAGACGGGTGCTGAGGCTTTGCAGGCAGTCGATGCATTCCTCCTGCTCATGATTGATGCGCAGGATGTCCTCGCGATCAATGGGTGTGATAAACGAACGCGAAATTTCTCTGATAATTTTGCCGTGGAGCCTGTCTCCCTGTTCTTCCAGAATGGCGATTTCCTTGTGAGCTTTGTCCATGTCACATTTGTCTTCCAGCATGGCAAGGAGGCGGGAAACCGTTTGTCGGAGAATAGAGTTTTGCTCCTGCAGCATGGTGATAAACGGCGCCGATTTAGGCATCAGGGCAGGAAACATTGATATTCCTTTTGATTTTTGTCGGACTCTACACTGTCCTTGAAGCTTTTGAAAATTACGGGAAATGAGTATACATGTGGAAAGCACGGTAGTGCAACAAGAAACAGTATGGGCGTTCAGCCTTGTTTGATTGGCATATGTTGGCTATCGTAGGACTATGGGCTTGAACGTGGAAAACAGCCGGAGTGTGAATAAGAAGTTCCTACGCGTCTGGTGGGGCACGAATGACGAACGGCATAGAGATATTGCTCGGTCAGATTGCCTGACGTCATACGATGACGTGCTCTATGCTTCCTGAACGAAAATGATGCTAAAGATGACAAAGACTGACAATACTGTGCGGCGTCCGAAGCGTGTCAGTCTGGCAGATTTCTGCGGGCGCATGTTCCGTCTTCCCGAAGAAGCCGAAGCCTGGCGAGAGGAGGGTGCCGGCGCTTCCGTTTTGTTGCTGGGGTTGGGGCCAGGACGTCCGTGGACCTTGCCATTTCTTGCAGCGGCCCGGGATGTTTACTGGCTGGAGGCCCCGGCCACGCTTGCCGCTCTGGCGAAGTCGTCAGAGGGGGATGCCTTGTCGCAGAGAATGGCGGATATGCCGGCTCATTGGCAGCGCGTGACACCGGAAGAGGCCGTACGTGTGTCAGCATTTTGCCGCAGATTGTTTTATGTGCCAGGGCTTCGTCTGGCGCCCGATTTCTGGGGCCACTTGCTGGGGCGTCTGGATGCCGCCTTGTGCGGGCGAGGTACTGTATCTCACCGTCGAGCTGTGCTTTTGCCCGGTTCAGAGAATCAGCTTTTGCACCAGGAATTGCGAATTGCTCTTGGGCAATGCGGCTTTGGCCCCGTTTTGGAACAAGTGCCTTCAGGGGCATTCCCTCAGCAGGGTCATGCCGGCTTACAAGGAGACAGCTTCCTTCAAGGCTGGCGTCGGCTGTTGGGACAGGGGCGACCGGATTTTCTGCTTTCTGTCAATTTGCGTGGCATGGATCCCGAAGGGCGGGTGTTTTACCTGTGCAGGGAGCAAAACATACCGGTGGCGCTCTGGTTTGTGGACAATCCCTGGCATGTCTTGTCCCGGTTGCGTTTTCCCTGGTGGCGTGACACGCAGATATTCGTAACGGATGACGCTTTTCTTTCTTCGTTGCGACGAGAGGGAGCTCGGCACGTTCACCACTTGCCTTTGGCCGTGGCGCCTCACATGTGGCAGACTCATGAAGCGTTTCAGAATTTCGGCGATCGTCCCCTGTTTGTCGGTCGCTCAGCGTTCCCGGACAGGGAGCGATTTTTTGCCGCAGCACGAGTGCCGCAGTCTCTGGAAGATGAGGCCACAGGCGTGCTGCGAGCGAGCTCCGGACCTGGAGAAGCACCGAATTTTTTTTGGTGGCATGACCGTCTGGGGGGAGCACTCTGGCCAGGACATGATGTGAGAAGGGTGGGTCTTGGGGCGGAACGCTGTGCACAGGCTAATCGTGTGCGTTGGTTGTTGGCCGCCGGGGCCGGGCGGCCAGAGGGAATCCGCATTGTGGGTGATGCTCGCTGGAAGAACCTGTTGCCAGACGCAGAGGTTTTACCTCAGGTGGATTACTATACGACTTTGCCGCAGATGTACGCTGGAGCCTCGGCCGTTCTCAACGTGACAAGCCTGCTGATGCCTCAAAGCCTGAGCCAGCGTCATTTTGATGTCTGGGCAAGCGGAGGTCTGTTGCTCAGCGACGCCACCCAGGGGTTGGACATTTTCCCCCGAGATCTGACCGAGCCCATCATCTTGCGGAGCCCGGAGGATTTTATGACCAGATGGGATCAACTGCGGAGTCATCCAGAGATTTCAATGGACCTGCGGCGGGCATGGCAAGAGCATCTGCACAAATATCATGGATATGAACACCGTGTGCGGCGCATGGTGGAGATACTGGTCAATGAGCGTTAGGAGTGATGTGCGGCCGGAAGTGTGATGTGCAGATCCATGTAGCGATTGGCAAGTGTTGTTGTGGGCAGATCAATGGCTATGCGGGATCGGTCTTCATCGCTCAGGGAGAGAAGCCAGCTGGCGGCTTTGCGGCCTTCGGCTTCCATATGACTCAGGGGAGTGAACAGACTGGCCGGACAGCGTTGATAGAGTTGCAGGGTATTCCTGTTGAGAACAAAGGGGAAGAGACCGCAGGCAACGGGACGGCGTTCCCGTGGCAGGCGACAGCCTTTTTCCGTATATGAGCGGCAACCCCGTTTGTCCAGGTATGCCGTGTTTGTATCCAGCATGTAAAAATCCTTGGAAACATGCGGCCCCAGCTGGTGTGTCAAAAGTTTCATGGGAAATGGTTCGGATTCCTCCTGGGGGCCGCAGCACAACCTGCAATCAGGGCAATAGTCGTTGGCAAGCCAGCTGTCATGCCATCGTACCCTCCGTCGCCGTGGAAAGAGGGGACGCCAGCGTTGAAGAAGCTCTTCAAGAGAAGCACTCATTGAACGTTCCTTGCTTTCGTGCGGGCATGCCTGTGCATGTTCTGGCATTCATGTTCATGCTTCAGATTGGGCATCGATCCAGGCATTGGCCTCTTCCAGACTAAGCGTGCCTTCATACAGGGCCCGGCCGCTGACGGCACCCACCAGATGCGTGGTACGCGTGAGAGGGTAGAGCTTTTGCACGTCAGCGAGAGTGGCCACACCGCCAGCCGCGATGACAGGTACGGAGGAACTGGAGGCAAGGTGCTCCAAGGCTTGAAGGTTGACGCCGCTTTGCATGCCATCGCGTTCGATATCCGTATAGATGATGAATGCCGCTCCGTCACTGAGCAGACGCGGGAGTACGTCATCCACTGTCAGGCCCGTATCCGTGAGCCAGCCACGACTTTTCAGCCGACCGCCTTCAGCGTCAAGGGAGACTCCTATTCGTCCTGGAAATGCGCGACAGAAATCGGCGAAGAGTTCAGGCTGTTCCACGGCCAAAGTGCCAATGATCAGGCGTGTGACGCCGGCCTCCAGATAGGCTCTGGCTGTGGACATGTCACGTATGCCGCCGCCAAGCTGCACAGGTATGGACAGCGCTGAACAGATATGGCGCACAATGTCACGGCTTTGGGGAGTACCATCAAAGGCTCCGTCCAAATCCACCACGTGTAGCCAGTGAGCACCACGGTTCTGCCAAACCAGGGCCGCTTGAACGGGGTCCTCGGCGAAGACCGTGCTTTCGTTGGCGCGACCCCGTTTCAGGCGCACTGCCTTGCCATTCTGGATGTCAACAGCTGGAAAGAGAATCATAATCCTAGATCCTTGGCGGCTTTGCGAATGCCGTCCGTACATAGCTGTTCAGCTGTTACCCACTGACCACGCCTTTGAATGAAAGAGGGCACGTTGAGCAGGTTGTCCACAAGACCTTGCTGTTTCTCCTCGAAGATGGAACGCCCCAGCACAAGCCCTTTGTCCACATTGAGCAGGAAAAATTCTACACGAACATGAGCCGGTGTGGTGACGCCGGCAGCGGAGCCCTCGCGTTCGTGCCAGTCAAGAACTTGTGGTACCAGCAGCAGCTGTGCGCCCTGCTTCTTGCCATAATCCAGCCACAGTGGCAGGGCCTGGGGCTGACCGGCGTTATGGAATTGCGTGATCTCCCGAGGATGGTCGATGGCCGTGATGAATTTGTATTGACGGCTGGTTTCCGTGGAAAGGATGGTACGCATTTGCTGGTCCAAGGCAAAAAGCTGGTTTTCGCTGATGCGTCCCTGAGGTTCGGGGATACTCCCTGTGATGAGCTGTGCGGAAACAATGGGTTGGGTAAAGGGTGCCACATGGACAACATATGAATGGGAGACCGATCGCGGCACATCAGCGGTGCTGCGTGGACGTTTGCCACACCCACTGATTATGATCGAAAGGCTCAGGGCGAGCAGCAGAAACAGACAGAAGCGTGATTGCATCAGTCCAGACCTCCTTTCGTACTTCGGATGCCAATACATGTATGTCGAACGGCCTGAGCCAGGGCAAGCCCCAGGCCTTTGGCGACAGATTCCAGCAGATGATGACCATTCTTGCCGTAGCGAAATTCCACATGCAGATTGCAACGGGCTCCGATGGCAAAAGCTTTATAAAATTCACGCCAGAGATCTTTTTCTTCTCCGGCCAAAAGGGGGGGGAGCAAATCTTCTCCATGCCATTCCAGCCAGGGGCGTCCAGAGAGATCTAGCGTCACCTCGCTCAGGGCTTCGTCCATGGGAACACGCCCGTAACCCACACGGGCAATGCCCTTGCGGTCACCCAGCGCTTCCAGCAAGGTCGCGCCAAGCGTCAGACCCACATCTTCAACACTGTGGTGAGCATCCACATGCAGATCTCCCGTGCATTGCACTTCCAGATCCATCTCTGCCCAGAAGGCTGTTAGGGTGAGCATATGATCCAGCAGTCCAAAACCTGTTTTGACGGCGGTTTTCCCCTGACCGTCCAGCGTGAGGGCAAGGCGGATGTCTGTTTCAGCACTGGTGCGTGTGCGGCACGCACGGCGTATGGCTGTATTCATGCTTCCTCCGAAGGGATGTTGTTGTCTGCTGTCGCGTCATGATTTTTCTTTGTACGACGCGAGAGGGGCTTTCTCCCCGCTGCGGCGGCTACAAGAATACTCGCCTCGTAGAGAATGAGCATGGGGCACGCCATGAGTAACTGTGAAACGACGTCCGGTGGTGTGAGAATGGCCGCCGCGATAAAAATGAACAGCACGGCATAGCGTCGCCATTTACGCATGTGTGTGGCTGTCACAACGCCCATGCGTGACAGGAAAAAAGCGAAAAGCGGCATTTCAAAAACAAGGCCGAAGGCCAGAATGAGCTTGAGGACAAAATCCAGATAATCGCTGATCTTGGGTGTAACAACAATATTTTCCGTCGCAAAACTGACAAAAAAGGCGAAGGCGTATGGAAATACAATCCAGTAACAGAAGGCTCCTCCTCCCGCAAAAAAAACAGCCGAGGTGACGGCAATGGGAACAATGCCGCGCTTTTCCTCCTCATACAGCCCCGGAGAGATGAAGGCCCAAATTTGATAGAACAAGAAGGGACTTGTCAGAAAGACTCCCGCAATGAAGGCAATATACATGCGCGTGAAAAAGCCTTCGGGAAGCGTGGTGTATTGTGCGTGCGAACCGGCTGGCAGGACTGCCAGCAGGGGATCCACCAAGGCATTGTAAAGAGGTTCCACCACGACCCAGCATGCCAGAAAACCGAGAATAACAGCTATGCAGCACCGTACAAGACGCGTGCGCAGCTCTGTCAAATGGTCCATGAGACTCATCGGCTTGTCGGAACTTGCCTCGCTGGAGTTATCCCTTGGTTTCTGGGGGGGCGCGTCAGAAGTGACGGCCGGTTCGGCAGCCTGTTTCGCGTCTGTGGGCAGCAAATGGTCTTCACTCATGCTTTGTCGCCGTTGTCAGGTAGTGCGGATGGTGAAGGAATTTGGGCTTGTGCGGCCTGTGCCTGGGCGTGAGTTCTGGCAAGAGCTGCTTCCAGGGGACTGCCAGGTGGAGGGGTGACGGGCTGTTCTTCCGCAGTGGGCTGAGTGTTGGGAGCCTGTGCTGACGCGTCTGCGTTTTCCGAAACGGGTGGCTCTGCCGCCATTTCGCTCTCCTTGTCGTTGCCCGTGCTACCTGAGCGCTCCTTGGCCTGTCGAGCCGCTTTGGCCACGGCCTCTCGACGTTCACGTCGTTCGTCTTCGGCAGCTTCGGCATTGAGCGTTCGTTGGAAGTCTGTAGAAACACGACGAAATTCGCCCATGGCTTTGCCCAGAGTGCGAGATACCTTGGCAAGGCTCTTGGGGCCTAGCACAATAAGGGCAACTACAAGAATGACAAGCAGTTCCGTACTGCCTATACCGAACATGCCTCTCCCCTATTCCCATTCGATGGTGCTGGGTGGCTTGGAGGAAATGTCATAGACCACACGATTGACTCCACGGACTTCGTTGATGATGCGTCCGGACATGCGGGCCACCAGTTCAGCCGGCAGACGTGTCCAGTCGGCTGTCATGGCGTCGACACTGTCCACCACACGCAGGGCGATGACGTGTTCATAAGTACGACCGTCGCCCATGACCCCCACTGTCTTGAGCGGCAGTAGCACCGCAAAGCCTTGCCAGACCTTGCGATACCATCCGGAATTACGCAGCTCTTCTTGCACTATACTGTCTGCCTCGCGCAGTATGCTCAGGCGTTCGTCAGTCACTTCGCCCAAAACACGGATGGCCAATCCAGGTCCGGGAAAAGGCTGACGCCAGACAATGGCTTCAGGCAGCCCCAATTCCGAGGCCACCTTGCGAACCTCATCCTTGAACAGTTCGCGCAAAGGTTCGACGAGTTTGAGTTTCATGGTTTCGGGCAGGCCGCCAACATTGTGATGACTTTTAATGACGGCGCTGGGCCCTTTGTGGGAAATGGACTCGATGACATCGGGATAGAGTGTCCCTTGTGCTAGAAAATCAACCTTGGGCAGTTTTTTGGCTTCCTCGTCAAAGATTTCAATAAAGGTGTGGCCGATGATTTTGCGTTTTTTCTCTGGATCTTCTACCCCCTTGAGAAGAGAGAGAAAACGCTGTTGGGCTCGCACTACAGTGAGGTTGAGGTCAAAGTGGCTTTGCAGGTACGTTGCAACTTCTTCGGCTTCTCCCTTACGCAGCAGACCGTTGTCCACAAAGATGCAGTGCAGCCGCTTGCCTATGGCCTTGTGAAGCAGTACGGCAACCACCGTTGAATCAATACCTCCCGAGAGCGCACAGACCACATGGCTGTTACCAATCTGACGGGTCAGGTTGGCAACGGCATGCTCCACAAAGGATGACATGGTCCAGTCGGCGGTCAGCCCAGCCACCTTGAACAGAAAATTGCGCAGCATGCGTACGCCGTCAATGCTGTGATGCACTTCGGGATGGAACTGCACGCCATAGATCTTTCGTTTTTCGTCGGCCATAGCGGCCACATCTAGTGTGGGGGTACGTCCCGTTACCACGAACCCCGGTGGAGGAACCATGACCTTGTCTCCGTGGCTCATCCAAACTCGCGAGTTCTCACCAACGCCGTCCCAGAGCGCACAGGGGGCGGCAATTGTGAGTTCAGCCGGGCCATATTCACGAGTTAGTGATCGTGCCAGTGTACCTCCAAGCTCCTGGGCCAGGAGTTGCATGCCATAGCAGATGCCGAGGACGGGGATGCCCAGCTGAAGGAGGGTCCGGTCAAGGGCAGGGGCTTCTGCCTCTCCCACGCTGGCCGGGCCGCCGGAAAGAATGAGGGCGTCGGGATGCATGGCCTTGATCTCTACGGCGGGGGTGACACAGGAATGGATCTCGGAATAGACCCCGGCTTCGCGTATACGACGTGCGATGAGCTGGGTGACTTGAGAGCCGTAGTCAATGATGACGACTTTGCTTGGCATGGTTTTCCTCATCGTGCGCCTGATGCCGGTTCGCACTTGCACAAGGTGCTTGCAAGGGGGCATTCGTGCGGAGGGTTTTCACCGGACTAATTCTCGATGCGGTAATTGGGCGCCTCTTTGGTTATGACAACGTCATGAACATGACTTTCTCGCAAGCCTGCGGGAGAAATCTCACAGAAGGTGGTTTTTTCGAAAAGTTCCTGTAAATTGTGCGCACCCACATAGCCCATGCCGGAGCGCAGACCGCCCATAAGCTGGTATACGGCTTCCATGACAGGTCCCCGGTACGGAACCCGTCCTACAATCCCTTCGGGGACGAGTTTCTTGCTTTTTTCCTGGAAATAACGGTCGGAACTGCCTTCCTTCATGGCGTCGATGGAACCCATGCCTCGGTAAATCTTGTAGGTTCGCCCCTGGTAGAGGATGGTTTCACCCGGGCTTTCCTCGGTGCCGGCAAAGAGGGAACCTATCATGACAGCATGCGCTCCCACAACAAGAGCCTTGACGATATCACCGGAGAACTTGATACCACCGTCGGCAATACAGCAACGGTCCATTTCACGGGCGGCACGTCCGCCATCCATGACGGCGGTAACCTGCGGCACTCCAACGCCGGCCACAATGCGTGTTGTGCAGATGGAACCGGGACCGATGCCTACCTTAACGGTGTCGGCACCGGCTTCCAGCACGGCCTTGGCACCTTCGTACGTCGCCACGTTGCCAGCGATGAGCTGGCAACGGGGAAAGGCGTCTTTGACTTTGCGGATGGCGTTGAGGACGTTGACGGAGTGGCCATGCGCAGAGTCCAGTACCAGCACATCGGCTCCAGCTTCGAGCAACTGTTCAGCGCGGGCTTCGCAGTCCCGGCCGATGCCGA
>JAGAEE010000046.1 GCA_017613295.1 Desulfovibrio sp.
CGTTTGATCCCGCCTATGGCAACAAAAGGCATGTCCATATGCCGCACAACCCAGTCCAGATACGCATATCCAACCGGCGCCACGACATCTTCCTTGGTCCTGGTCGCAAATATGGGACCAACGCCAATATAGTCCGCTCCCGCATCACTCGCCGCCAAGGCCTGTGAGGGGTCATGCGTGGAAAGACCGATGACCATGCCTGTCCCCACAAGAGCTCGAACGTCGGGCACAGGGATATCCTCCTGTCCTACATGCACACCGTCGGCATGCACCATCATGGCCAGATCCACATGATCATCCACGATGAAACAGGCTTTGGCCTCACTCGTCAGACGACGCAGCAAGCGACATTCTTCCAACTTAGCGCCATCCTTGAGTTTCTTTTCCCTATATTGAAGAATGCGCACTCCAGCACCCAGCAGAGCCAAGGCCACTTCCTCAAGAGGACGCCCCAGGGATAAGCCGGCGTCGGTAAGCGCATAAATATCTGTCTCTCCAGGCAAAATTTTTGTCATGTCTCCCTCTCAGCTCAATTTCGCAACGCCGCCACAACACGACGGAGGCAACTTTTGACAAAACGGGCGGGATGAAAAGACGTATGCGCAAGATTTGCCGGAAGACGAAAGCCTGCCGCATCAAAATCCTCCGGTCTATCCAGGGGAAATACCACGTTTGTTCCTGCAGAAGCACTTCCCCAGGCCCTACGACGCGTCAATGCCGCCCCAAGAGGTACTTCGGCTGGGGTTCGGCCGATCACAGCATAAAGCGCCTCGTCCAAAGCCACGGCAGACGCGCTGGCACCAAGTAATCCAAGAGGAAAGGGTTCCCCTCCGGAAGGGCCTGTCACATGCATGGCCGTAATGCCATCTGCCAATGCGGCCACCGGCGGCAACGCCGCCCACAGGGCTGCCAGACAGTCGGCAAACAATTGAGGATTTTGTCCCTCCCGAGCATGAGCCACAGCCTTATGAAGCCCCGGGACACAGCCAAAACAGTTCTTAACGGCCAGTGTCAGCAACATTTGACTGTGCGCCTTGACTCTCGGCACAGACAGCACGAAATCGCTTTCCAAAGCTAGGCGCGAAACATGAAAGCGCGCTGAGACACGATGTTCCTCTCCAAGGGGCAAGAGCACCGTATTGCTCTCCCCCATACTTTCAACGACTATTCCAAACGGACGCAAGGCCTCTATCATTCCCACACGCCTTGCCACGCTGACCGCCCTTCCGAATCCCGGGGAATCGGCAACGCGAACCCGCGCATGGTGGTCCAACAACCAGGCGCAGGCCGCAGCCACGACCTCAGGCGTGGTGCAGGCCAACGGTTTAGCCATAAGCAGATTGGGTTTGACCAAAACACGACAGCCTGTCCGCAAGGGCACATGGCTGTTCAGTCGTGCCGCATCCAGCACGGTCCCCACGACCTGACGCACGCCAGTTACAGTCTTATGGCGCAGCAGTGCGACGGGCACAACCTCGCCGGATTTTACGTACGTCATGTCAGTAACATCGTTGCTCGATATCATAAAGTCAACTATGCCGTCTCCCTGACGCCTTGTAAAGAGACATCATTTGACCACAATGACTTCCAATCCAACTTCCACGCCATTCTAGCCAATCAAGGCAATGCGCACAAAAATCGGCACCATATGACACGCAACTCGAACGAAGTGACGAACTTTTCCCTCCATCTGTCTCCTGCACGTTCAGCGAGGTACGAGCTCATTCATAGGCGAAACGCCCTTTCCAAACGCTTTCTCTTGTCGTATCTTGCCAATGGCACGGCTTATCCACGTCGGTTGAGAAAAAGTATGTCTTCAAACAAAACACCCTGCCTTGAGAATCACATGCGAATATTTCTCTGTTTTGTCACGCTCGCCACACTGGTATGTGGCTATTTCACCCCTCCTCCTGCCGCAGGGGCTACGAATTCGCCTCCTGCGGAAATGGCGGAGAACATGGACTCCGGCAATGCCGATATTGCGTCCACAGACAAATCCAAGACCAGCACGGGAAAAGAAACAGCAGCTACCAGCCCCCGGGATGACGATATTCAGGATAAAGCCGCTGATACCTCTCTCTTGGACGACGAAACCTGGGATGCCGCATGGAGTGGCCAGACGACTCATCTGGACGAAATCAGCGCCAAGGCCGAAGCCATGGGAGAAGCCCTTTCCATCCGCAATGCCAACCTGAGTGAAAAGATTCGGCCTTTTATGGAAGAAGCCCGCAGACTCATGGTCTTGGCCACCACTTACAAAAACTGGCCCAATCCCATGGAGGCCGTCACACGCCGCATCACGGTGACAGTGCAAAATATCCGCAAGGAGCTGGAGACCGCCATACGGGCCCGCAGCGAAGCGCAAACATTGCTGGAACGCGTGGGATACATGGCCGACAGCCTGCCAGAAGACATGAATGACAGCAGTCTGAGTGCGGAGATGCAGACCTTCACCCAGAAGCTGATACGTACCCGTCTGCGACTCATTGCCGTTCAAGCCCAATTCGACCTTGCCTTGGCACCATCCCTCGCCCTCGTCAGCCGACTGGAGAAACTGCAGGCTGACATAGGCGAACAGCTGCCTTTGCTATGGAAAGACTACTACTTGCAAAAACCCCTTCCCTGGCTTTCTCCTGACACGTGGGCGGATTTTGGACGCCGCATGCGTTACTCCGCACAGGGCATGTTATTACGGCTGCCCGTAGAAATACCCGTCACCCTAGAAAACTGGGGAACGGCCCTGCTGCGTTTCATTATCTGCCTGCTGGTCACGGGAATGCTGTCCACTCTGCTCTACCGTCGTCTGTCTGTACAAGAGCAAGATGCCACCGTACGTCACATTTTTCGCATCTGTCTGCCCTGGCTGTGCGTGGGTTTGGCGCTGCTGGGCAGTTCCATTTCCGCCACGGGCGAACTCTTTCGCCTGTTTCTGGCGTTGGGCAATCTCTGCCTGATCATAGGACAAATACATCTTGCCTGGGACCTGCGCCTGCTCAACCATCCAGAAATACCCCTTCAGACATCGCCATTTGCCGTCCTCATACAACCCACGCTCTGCTCCTATGCCCTACTCTATCTGCCACTAACACAACCTCTTGTGCTGTTCGTCTGGCTGGGTGTGGTTATTGTCTCCCTCGTGCGCCAGCACCGACGTCCCAAACATGATCTCACATCCCTGCATGTGGAAACCAGCGTGCTGGAATGCGAACCCCTGATACTCTGGATATGTCTGCTGCTGACTTTGGGCGGATTACACATCTACAGCATGGTGCTGTATCTGCTTTTTGTCTCCTGCTCTCTGGCGCTGCAACTCTGTCTGGGCGGCATGTCCCTAGTCAGCAGGCTCAATGACAATCTCCCCAAGGAAGGGACCCGTGCCGCCCTGGCCCATCTGGGCGTAGCGTTGGCCGCGCCAGTCGTACTCGTGGTGGTGGTTTTGGGCGTTTCGCAGTGGGTGGGCACCCTACCCGGAGGCATGTATCTTTTGCAGCACTATGTGCTACGTGGCATAAGTGTGGGAGAAACGCAATTCAGTATCCTGCACCTTCTCTTGATCATCACCCTTTTCTACCTCACGCGAACTGCCGTGGGCATGGGAACCCGATTTCTGGCCCGACTGCCCAAACAGGGGGTTTCCATCGACTCCACACTCATTCCGCCCATTCAAACGGCTTTTACCTATGCCTCGTGGAGCTGTTTCGGCCTGTTCACCCTGAAAGCCCTTGGCATGGAACTGAGCAATCTTGCCATGGTGGCCGGTGGACTTTCTGTGGGCATTGGTTTTGGCATGCAGACCATTGTCAACAATTTTCTGTCAGGACTCATCCTTATTTTCAGCCGCACACTCCAGGCAGGCGATGTGGTGGAAATTGGTGGGACACAGGGGCGGGTACGCAAGATCAGCGTTCGCGCCACCATGGTGGAAACTTTCGACAACGCCATGATCATTGTTCCCAATTCTGAATTCATCTCCAACCGCCTGATCAACTGGACCCGCAACAGTCGTACGGTACGCCGGGAAATTGCCGTAGGCGTGGCCTACGGCACAAATGTCAGCAGCGTCATGCAAATTTTGACTACAGTGGCCAAGTCTCACGGCAATGTCCTCAAATATCCCCCTCCAGTTGCCGTATTCAACAACTTTGGGGACAGCACATTGGATTTTCTCCTGCGCTTCTGGGTACGGGACTACGATCTGGCCGTGGCCACGGCTTCAGACCTGAGGCAATCCATCGAAAAGGAATTCCGCGAACAGAACATAGACGTGGCCTTTCCACAACTTGATCTGCACATCAAAGAGATGCCGACAAAAGCGGCATCCATTCCAGCCCGGGGCTCGATCTCTCAGCAACGTGGATCACGCAAACCCCACAAAGTCTTACCAGCAAGACGACATCAGACGAAAAATCATCCGCGTTTCGTAATCAATCGCCCCCTAGCGCAATAACTGCCAGACGGGGCATACTCTAAGGAGGGAGTTCCCATGATCACTCGTGCCGATACACTGGACGTCTTTGACAAGGAAGTCTTCGGTGGTCCCGGCGTCATCACCTTTACCAAAATTGTGGATCCTGCGACTCTAGCAGGCAACGGTCGCCTATTCAACATAGGGGTTCTCAAGCCCGGCAACGCCGTGGGGTACCACAAGCACAAGGGTGAGTTAGAAATCTACTACATCTTGGAAGGAGAAGGTCTGTATAACGATAATGGCACTGAAACGAACATCAAAGCCGGGGACGTCACTGTCTGTCAGGATGGGGAAGGGCATGGCCTTTTGAACACCGGATCGAAGGATCTCAAGATGGTGGCACTCATTTTGTTCACAAACAAGGCAAAATAACAACGGACGCCTGTTTCTTCAACAATGGACTAAAAAACCGCCGCGCGCTTCATGGAGCGCACGGCGGCATACAAGGCTGAGAAGAAGGTCTAAGAGTCTAGACGTTCCAGCACGGCTGTGGCACCGTCCATAAAAAGCTCTCCCAGCCCCTCAATGGCTCCCTGATCGCAAGCGGCGGCCAGAGCCGGATCAATGGGCAGCTGCGCCAGCACCTTTAAACCGTGCCGCTGGGCCTCCATGTCAATATGACTCTCACCGAAGATCTTGTATTTTATGCCATTGTCCGGGCACTGAAAATAGGCATAGTTTTCCACCAATCCAAGGATGGGCACTTCCATCAGACGGGCCATATCAATGGCCTTGCTCACTATCATGCTTACCAGTTCCTGGGGGGAAGTCACCACCACAATGCCGTCCACCGGCAAGGACTGGAAAACCGTCAAGGGGACATCACCCGTTCCCGGGGGCATGTCCACAAACATGTAGTCCACATCTTTCCATATTACTTCAGACCAAAACTGCTTGACAGCGCCGGCAATGATGGGGCCACGCCAGATGACGGCGTCACCGGCGCTTGGCAGCAGCAGATTCATGGACATGATATCCACACCGCCCTTGCTGCTTTCGGGCAGTATGCCGTCATCATCACCATGCGCCTGCCCTGAAAGACCAAACACACGCGGTATGGAAGGACCCGTAATATCAGCGTCCAGAATGGCACAATGATGCCCCTTACGGCTCATGGCCACTGCCAGCAACGAGGTGACCAGCGATTTCCCCACCCCGCCCTTGCCGCTGACAACGGCGATCACCTTGCCAATACGGCTTTTGGGATGAGGCTTGACTCGAAAATCCGGCTCACCTTCAGTGCGTTCGGCACACTGTTCCCCACAGGAGCCGCATTTGTGGTTACAATCACTCATGATTTCGTCCTTGTCTGGTGTCCACACCGGATGAACCCGGCACATGAGATATTAAACCGCATGACATGTACACAGTACTATAAACACCCTCACGCTAAGCGCAAGCCCCTGATAGACCGCACGGACAGGGTTTTCACTGAAAAATTCCTTCTGGGAGAGGACCAAATACACTCTCATAGCGCTGCGCGAAAATTACCGGAGAATAGTCGTGTTCCTGCGTCCCCATCTTCTCAAGGCAAAAACTGGCACTCACGGCGCCAAGCTTAGCAGCATCAGGAAGGGGAAGTCCATGGATAAGACCCTTGAGCAGGCCTGCACGATGAGCGTCTCCCGCCCCCGTTGGATCTACCACTTTCTCAATTGGCACGGCGGGGATTCGTATTTCAGTGCCATCGGCTCCGCGCACAACGGCACCGTCCGCGCCTAGAGTGGTCACCAGCCACAGGGTGCGCCCCACCAGTTCCTCCTCTGTCTTGCCAGTGGTCTTGCAAATCATGTTCAGCTCATAGTCATTGGTAATGCAAGCGAAAGATCCCTCTATGGCCGAAAGCAGATCCTCTCTGCTCAAAACGGGCAACTGCTGCCCCGGATCAAAAATATAGCGCACGCCCTTCTGTTTATAGAGATTGGGCAATCGACGCATGTCGTCCATGTTGCCTGGTGAGACGATGGCGATATCCGTTTCAGCGTTGATGGCGGGGAAATCATAAACGGAGGCAAGCCCCATGGCTCCGGGGTAAAAACCTGTGATCTGATTGCTGTTGAGGTCGGTCGTGATATAGCACAACGCTGTGAAAATACTGTCATCCCGGCGAATGCCTTCAAGGGGCAGCCCCTTGGCCAGTAATGCCTCGGCATATGGGCCGAAATCCCGCCCTGCGGCCGATATGATAAGGGGTTTCTCTCCCAGCAAAGCCAGCGAGTAGGCTATATTGCCTGCGCAGCCGCCGCGTCTCTCGTCCATGCCATCCACCATAAAGCTCACGTTGATCATGTGAAGCTTGTCCATGAGGATGTGATCCTGAAAATTGCCTGGAAATGTCATGATACGATCAAAGGCTAAGGAACCGGAGATGTAGATGGACATGGCTTCCTCTTGCAGTGGGTTTGGCGAGTTTGCCCCGAAGCTCTTCTCCAAAGAGGGGGGACAAACCGAATACGCGGCGCCATGAAACGCGCCATGCCTTTATGATAACACCTTGCCATGCAAAAATCCAATCCCCAGATCGGATGTGCCCACCATGCCCGTCAAAAGGAGAGGCATCATTCCATTTGTCCGCTTGCGGGCACGGAGCAGCTATGGCATATTGACATTCATGGACACTCGCTTCTCACGGCAGGAACTGGCTCGCAAAACCCTTGCAGCCCTTCAGGCGCGCTACCCGAACCCACGCACGCACCTTGTGGCCACCGATGCGTGGGAACTTCTGGTTGCCACGGTGCTTGCCGCCCAATGCACTGATGCCAGGGTAAACACCGTCACACCGGAACTGTTTGAACGCTGGCCGGACGCAGCCTCTCTGGCTGATGCCAGACTGGAAGAACTGGAAAGCGTCATTCGCTCCACGGGATTCTTTCACAGCAAGGCCAAAAATTTGCTGGCAGCTGCTCAACGCGTGCGTGAGGCTTTTCACGGCATTGTGCCCAAAAGCCTTGCCGAGCTTGTCACTCTGCCTGGGGTTGCCCGAAAAACGGCCAATGTCGTTCTGTTCGGTGCCTATGGCATCAACGAAGGCATTGCCGTTGACACGCATGTCAAGCGCATCAGCTATCGTCTCGGCCTCACGAAGGATACAGACCCTGTGGCCGTTGAACGCGATCTCATGTCTTTGTTCCCCAGGGAAGAATGGGGAAATGTAAATCACCGCATGGTTTCTTTTGGCAGGGACGTGTGCGTCGCCCGAAAGCCACGCTGTACCACGTGTGACATGAGCGCCTTCTGTCCCCGCCTGGAACCGAAGGGCAGAACGAAACCCGGTGGTGGCAGCCGCAAGCCCGTTGCTCAAGCACGTCGAGTCTGACAGGATAATATGGCGTATTTGCCATATCACACCTTAAGGATATGCCGCATTTGTCGATGAGCCTGTTGGAAATTTTCCCTGACAGCAGGTAAGCGATTCAGCTTTCGGCAGCACAGGATGGAATGCCATGTCGCAAATCAGCGTGCTTGACGTTACCCACAATGAACTTGAAGTCATCGAATTTATTATTGACGAAAGGCAGCCCGACGGCACAGTTTACAGCGGACACTACGGCATCAACGTGGCCAAAGTTCTGGAAATAATCCGCGTTCCTGACATCACCAGTGTGCCGACGAAGAGCGACCCTTGTGTTCTGGGGACGTTCAATCTGCGTGGTAAGGTTCTTCCGCTGCTCAATCTGGCCACATGGTTGGGCAAGGAGATGGTCTCAGAAGAAAATACCAAGGTCATTGTCACCCAGTTCAGCGGTGTGCAATCGGCCTTCATGGTCTCTTCGGTTACCAGCATCCATCGCATCACGTGGGACCGCATAGAACCCCCCAACAAATTCGTCCAGGCCTATTCACGCGACAGTATCACCGGCATCCTGCACATTAATGATCGCGTACTTTTCATTTTGGACATGGAAAAAATCCTTGCCGCTCTGGATACCACACTTGACATGAGCCAGGTGAAAGTGGACACCACCCCGGTACAAGACGCGGCGCAATTCCACCTGCTACTGGCGGACGATTCCAACTCACTGCGCCACATCGTCAAATCTGCCCTGGAAAAATCCGGCTTCAGCGTGACTGAAGCGGGCAACGGCAGAGAAGCCTGGGATTACCTGATCGCCACCGACAGGGAAGCCGAAGCCACCGGCAAGGAAATCACCGACATCGTGCACCTGCTCATCTCGGACATTGAAATGCCAGAAATGGACGGGCATACCTTAACGGCCAAGATACGCGAGACACCGCGCCTCAGCAAGCTGCCCATCATTCTTTTTTCCTCGCTCATCACCAACACGTTGTTTGACCAGGGCATCAAGGCCGGTGCTGACAGACAGGTTTCCAAACCGGATCTGCCTGGTCTGAATAAGATAATACGAGAACTCATCACTGAAAAACTGCACAAATAGGGTAGCCCCAGACGCATTCCGACACATGGACATCTTCAATTACAACCCGGCCGACGTTCTCAGCCTGGTGCTCACCATCATGCGCGTGAGTATCGTCATGTTCATGTTGCCCATCTTCTCCACCAACAACATCCCCGTACAGGTCAAGGCCGCAGCCGCACTGGTGATATCCATGGGCGTCTGGCCGTACCTGTCACTCAATGCGGCAGCCATGCCGACGCATCCCTTCGATGTGGGCATCATGGTCCTTGGAGAAGTGGTCATGGGACTCGTTCTGGGAATGGCCGTCAATTTCCTCTTCATGGGTATCCAGTCTGGTGGGGAATTGCTGGGATACCAGATGGGCTTCACCATGATCAATTTTGCAGACCCCCTCTCCGGCAACAGGACGGGAGGTGCGGCCTTCTTTCTTTGGATGGTATCGGCCATGGTATTCCTTTCACTGGACGGACATTTGTACATGATCAAGGGTTTTTCCAGATCCTTTGTCCTGATACCTCCAGGCGAACTTTTTCTCGGGCGTCTAGTGCTGAACCAGATACTCTACCTGGCCTCACAGCTCTTCGTATTGGCACTGCAGATAGCCGCTCCGGTCATGGTGGCTCTCTTTCTGGTGGAAGTGACCTTGGCTCTTATGGCCAGAACATCCCCACAGATGCATATCATGGATTTCGGCTTCCCCCTGAAAATATGCGTAGGCTTTTTCTTTCTCGGCCTGCTCATGACCATCATGAGCGACCGCATCGCGGATTTTATTCTGGGTATGGACGCCCTTTTCAACAATCTGCTCAAGGCCATGGGCCCCAGACAAACATAATGTTGCGCCCCGCAATAACATGCCATTGCTGCTACCAGTGCTCCTCACTCGCCTAACTTCCTTCAAACAAACGCAAGAGGACTCAATCCTGGGCCGATGGTGTCTGTTTTGCCACGACCGTATCAGCTTCTTCTAAGTCACAGCCCGTTGCTGAAGGAGATATGGCTGACTCTGAAGCCATCCCATTGACCACGGCGCCGATCATCACTCCCAAATGGCTCATGGCCAATGCCAGCCACCACATACGGTAAAAATCGTGTCCAAAAATGCCGTTCACCAGCCATGCGGCAAAACCGATCCAGAACCAGGCCGTCAAACGCCAGTATATGCCACCATGCCTACCAGAAGATTCCGCCAAAACACGCTGGCGAATGTGGCTCCACCCCCACCACAAAAACCCCAGCAGAAAGATCATGCCCAGAACAAATCCCACCAGGCCGTGAGCATAAAGCATATCCAGATAAAGGTTATGGGGATGACTGATGGTCAGGAGATCCTGCTCCGGCACAAGCCCCAGGGCGCGAAATGCCTCATTGTACCGTCCGGCACCGGCTCCGAACCAAGGGTGCTCAAGAAAGACACTCCAGCCTAGTCTCCACAGGCTCCACCGACCGTCATTTCCCACCGCCTGGATGTCCATACGCCCTTGCAACACAAGCACCGTCAGCAGAGATACGGTTACAATCCCGAATGTGGCGCAGGTTCGCCTGCCAAGGTCGCATCTTCCTCGAAGGATCACCCACAAGCCCACAGCCGCCGCCACCGCCAGAGCGCCACTACGACTTGAGGCGCCCACAAGGAGATAAAAGGCTGGCCAGAGCACGGCAACCCACAAAAAAACTGACGCCGCAGGTGACAAGGTACGGCGCAGGATAAACCAAAGAGAAAATGCGGGAACCAAGGCCAAGGCAATGTAATTGCCCACGGAATAATCGCCCAGGCTTCCCGTAAGCCTGCCACCGTTGAGAGCGTAACCAAAGAAGAGGTCCGCCCCTGTCTGTGCCTGATACACGCCGTCCAGTCCTTCCCAGAAACAAGCCAGCGCACAGGCCCACACAAGATGCCGAAGACATTTTTCGTCCCAGACGCATTCCATGGCAATGAATGGCAAGATAAAACCCTTGTTGATGCCCGTACCCGCATGCAACAGAGACGTCCAAACATTTTCCGAAAGCAACACGCCGATACAGACCATCCCCCACAGGCAATAGAACAGGGGCCGTACCCGCAATCTGGCAAGCACACTGTGTTCCCACGATTCCCTGTAGTAAAGAACCAGGAACAGGAAACTCACCAGGGGCAGCACTTCCCTGGCACCGTAGCCCACGGGAAAAGTGGCCAGAGAAAACCAGAATGACCAGAAAAGGCAAAGATGCCACCTTTCCCCTGCGGGAAGGGCTGACAGGTGGCATATAATCTGCCTGAACCGCATGTGGCAGCGGTGGAAACCGTCAGCAATCATCAACACGGTAACGCGGTTCTCCTTCGCGGGGATTCGTGTTTCAATCCATTGTCTCAGCCCAGTCCACCAACATATTCCGTCTGTGACAGACAGGGGACACAGGAATTATTGATAGAAACCGTTATTGTAGTTTAGCCACTACCACGTGAAAATTCAACCGCGTAAAATACTTGCATAAACATCGCTCGCAAAATATACTCTGCTATTCACTATAAAGTATGGGGTTATACATGACTAAATTTACTGGGTTTGACGAAGTGTACAGTGCACTGTATGTGGATTTTGACAGTGTTTTCGCCCGTTTTCAAGAGATGGATCAGGAAGCCGCCCGAACATTCGGATTTGCGCCCCACCGTTGGATACGCTGGCTTGAAAACCACGCCCTGCGCATTCTTTATGGAGAAGGTGTGCGCCGCCGTATTCTGAAACGCCTGTGTTACATCAACCTGCAGCGTTATCAGGAATATCGCCATGCCTTCAGCCGCAGTGCCTTTCAGATTATAGATTGCCCTACCCAGGGCTCCCGCAACAAGACCAATGCCGAAATCCGCATGGTCATGGACTGTGTGGACGATCTTTCCCACACCACCCATTTTGATGAATTCATTATTTTTTCCGGAGACATGGATCTCTCTCCCCTGCTCATTCGCCTCCAGGAGCATGCCCGTCGCGCTCTCGTCCTTTCAGTTGGCCATGCCCCTATATGCACGGCAGCGGCATCCTGGCGTATCCGCGAGGACTGGTTTCTGCAGCAGGCTCTGCGCGAGGACAAAAACGAAGATGCGGAAACTGAAGCCCTTTCAGGTTCTGTCTCTCATGGAGCTCGACAGTCCCCACAGACAGACAACAACCACGAAAACGGTAACGAAAGAGCTTCATCTACTGCGGATGCGTGGTGACACAATCATGTCCTTGACGGCAGTACAACCTGTGGCTACTATATTTTAGTTGTCTGCAACCTTTTCCTGCTTCAGCGACACACTCGACAGCCACGCTATAAAGGCTGAACGCGCTGACAGCCAGAAATGCGTGACTCACCTTGGAGGATCTCTATGCTTCGTCACTTTGTCTTCGGCCTGCTGTCTTTCGTTTTTCTCTGTGCTCCGGCCCATGCTGTGGAAAAATATGTTGCAGCGGCCGACTGCTACTGGCCTCCCATGGAATTGACAGATTCCAACAAACAGCCTACTGGCTATTCTCCCGACTTCCTAAAAGCCCTTGCCAAGGCCGTTGGCATTGAAATTGAGGTACGCAACGTCGCCTGGGATGGCATTTTCGGGGGCGTAGCCACCGGTCAATATGATATTGTATCCTCATCCGTCACCATTACCGAAGAACGCAAGAAGCAATTCGACTTCTCCGATCCCTATTTCGAGGTGGTGCAGGCAGTACTTCTGCCGGCTGGCAAGCACATCAACTCACTCAAGGACCTCAAGGGCATGAAGGTGGGCGGCCAGATAGCCACAACTGGCATCTTTGTCGTACGAAAAGCCGATGTGGGGGCAGAACTCAAGGAATATGACGATGTGGGGCTCGCCATTGAAGATCTGCTCAAGGGACGTATTGACGCCGTCATCTGCGATGATCCCGTGGCGCTTTACTACGTCAACAAAAAGGCCGATACGGCTGGCAAGCTGAACATTTCCTTCAAGACGCAGGAAAAGGAATACTATGGCTTTGTTGTCAAAAAGGGTCGCAAGGATCTTTTGGAGAAACTGAACAAGGGCATAAGATTGCTGAAGGAATCCGGCGAGGAACGCAAGATCGCCGAAAAATGGCTGGGTAACTGATAAAACGAATACGAGGATGAGAATCCGCATCCCTAAGGAGTACGCATGCTTCGGTATCTTCTTTCTGCTGTATTGTCGCTGACGCTTCTGTCAGATCAGGCGCTTGCCGCTGAAAAATATGTAGTGGCTTCAGACTGCACATGGCCGCCCATGGAGTTGCTCAACGACGAAAAACAACCCGTCGGTTTTGACATTGACTTCATCCGGGCCGTGGCCAAGGCAGCCGGTTTTGAGGTGGATGTGCGCAATATTGCCTGGGACGGCATATTCGGCGGTGTGGCTACCGGACAGTATGATATTGTGGCATCCGCCACCACTATTACCGAAGAACGCAAGAAGCAGTTCGATTTTTCCGACCCCTACTACGAAGTGGCACAAGCCGTTGTTCTACCCGCTGGCAAGAGCATCTCCGGCCTTCAGGATCTTAAAGGACTGAAGGTGGGCGGTCAGATCGGCACAACGGGCATTTTTGTCATGCGAAAGTCGGGTGTGGACGTGGACCTCAAAGAATACGACGATGTGGGCCTCTCCATTCAGGATATGATGAACGGTCGTCTGGATGCCGTGATCTGTGATGATCCCGTGGCCCTGTACTATGTGAACAAAAAGAAGGACACGGCCGGGAAAATCACCATTGCTCTTGTTACACAGGAAAAAGAATACTACGGATTCACGGTCAAAAAAGGTCGCAAGGATCTGGTGGAAAAGCTGAACATGGGCATTAAGAAAGTGCGCGCCTCAGGCGAGGAAGCCCAGCTCCTCGAAAAGTGGATGGGCAAAAAATAGTAATACTACTGCAGAGATTCTGCCCGCCGGTTTTTGCGGAATGCGCTTACCCCCTCAAACCGGCGGGACATCACAGGCGAAAGGTGCATGAAACAAAACCTTTGCCCGACAAAGGATTGCAATGGAAGACAAGAAAGACGGCAGCAAAGCCAATATCGTCATGGTCACGGACGGGGCGTCCATCCCCGATCCACGTGAATGGCGCCTCATCAACGCGTGGTCCATCGCGCTGCTGGGCGCCATTTGCACCCTCTGTGCCCTTTGCGTTATCTGGCCTGAACCGTATCTGCGTATTCTGCTCTATCTGCCTGACGGTGTCTTGATCACATTTAAGATTACCCTGATGGCCATCTGCTGTGCCGTACCACTCGGCCTCATCACAGGATTGGGCCGCATTTCGCGCAACCGCTTCATCAATCTTCTTGCCTCAACGTATGTGGAAGTGATTCGCGGCATACCCCTGCTAGTGCAGATCTTTTATATTTACTACGCCCTCTCGCGATTTGTGCAGGTCAGTGGCATCACTTCAGCCGTGGTGGCCATAAGTTTCTGTTATGGAGCGTACATGGGTGAAGTCTTCCGTGCAGGCATTTCTGCCATTGACAAAGGACAAACAGAGGCCGCGCGTTCTCTGGGCTTCAACCGTTACCAGACAATGCGTCTGGTAATCCTGCCCCAGGCCATGCGCACTATTCTGCCGCCTGTGGGAAACGAATGTATAGCCATGCTCAAGGACACGTCTCTCGTTTCCATCATGGCTGTGCCTGACATCATGCAACGCGCACGCAGCTTTGTGGGCACGACCTATCTGTATTTCGAAACCTACACCATGGTGGCGCTGCTCTATCTCATCATCACTCTGCTGCTCTCCAAAGCCGTGAGCATCATGGAATCTAGGCTGAATTACTATGACGCAAAGTAATCTCCCGGACGACGAGGCGGAACACGCCATCGTCATTGACCATGTCTGGAAATACTTCGGCTCCCTTCCTGCCCTCCAGGATGTCTGCCTGACCATCGATCCCGGCGAACGCGTGGTCATCATTGGTCCCTCCGGTTCCGGCAAATCTACCCTGCTGCGCTCCATCAACCGCCTGGAACAGATCGATATGGGCAGCATATGGGTTCAGGGCAAGGATATCCAAAGCAACGAAAACAACATCAACGAGATGCGTCAAAACCTTGGGATGGTCTTTCAGCAATTCAACCTCTTTCCCCACAAAACCGTGCTACAAAACATCACCCTGGCACCCAGACATTTACGAAAGCTGTCGCGTGAGGAGGCAGAAACACGCGCTTTGGCTCTCCTCAAAAAAGTGGGAATCAGCGACAAGGCCAATGTTTATCCGGCCATGCTTTCCGGGGGGCAGCAGCAACGCGTGGCCATTGCCCGAGCCCTCGCCATGCAGCCATCCATCATGCTTTTTGACGAACCCACCTCTGCCCTGGATCCGGAAATGGTGGGAGAAGTATTGGACGTTATGGTGGGATTGGCCGAGGAGGGCATGACAATGATCTGCGTCACCCATGAAATGGGCTTTGCCCGTACCGTGGCTGACCGCCTCATCTTCATGGATCAGGGGCAAATCGTGGAGATGGGTAAGCCAGAAACCCTCTTCACTGCCCCCCGCCATCCGAGATTGCGACAGTTTCTGAACCAGATTCTCTGAACGCGAGGTTCGCAGTGACTTGCCCCACCGTAGCTGTGGCCGTAAGCGGCGGCGTGGACAGCCTGTGCGCCTTACTTTTGCTGAAGCAGGCGGGCATGAACCCCGTTGCGGTGCATGGCCTCTTTTTGCCAAATGCCTCAGAGCCGCCCTCAGGTCTGTGCCGGGCTTGCGACACGCTCCATGTTCCCCTACACGTTATCGACGTGCGAACCGCGTTTCGGCAGAAGGTCATCATCCCTTTTGCCAGAGAATATGCGGCAGGACGCACGCCCAATCCCTGCGCCCTCTGCAATAGTTCCATCAAATTTGGTGTGTTGAAGGATGCGGCTCTGGCTCTCGGCGCATCCTGCTTTGCGACAGGTCATTATTCACGCCTCGTGCCTGGCCCGGAAGGGGCTGAAGCCCTTCCCCTCATCTGCGCCGCGCACGACATCACCAAGGATCAAAGTTATTTTCTGGCGCTTGTCACCCGGGAACGCCTAAGCCACACCCTCTTCCCCCTGAGTGAATACAGCAAGGCCCGATGCCGCGCACTCGTGGCCGCTGCCGGACTTGAGGTACCTCTGCCCGATGAAAGTCAGGATGTCTGCTTTGTCGCACAGTCTCGTGGCACGTCGTCGGCAAAGGCCTACCGCGACTATCTGAAAGAATATTGGCAGGAACTTCATATAGATTTACCGGCACCAGGGCCGGCCTTCCTGCGGGAAGGCGACGGTTCTCTGCGCCCCATAGGCCAACATGACGGACTGTGGCGCTTTACCGAGGGGCAACGTCGCGGCCTGGGTCTCGCCCATAGCTCGCCACTCTTCGTGATCGCCAAAGAAAAAAACACCAATGCGCTGATTGTTGGGCCACGCTCTCAACTAGGCATCATGAGCTGCATTGCTGCTCAGGTCAACGTGGTATTACCTCCGCATTTATGGCCAGAAAAAATACTTGCCCGCCTGCGCTATCGCCAGAGTCCCGCCACGGCACACGCAACACTGGAAGCGGGACGGCTGCACATTGACCTCACAAAAAAGCAATTTCCCACGGCTCCAGGTCAGATTGCGGCCATATACGACACTGACGGCCGTTTGCTGGCCGCCGGTGTGATAGAAAGTATGCAGTAAACTGCCGGGTTCGCACGACGGACCATGGCCGATGGCGAAAAAGACAGAGAGCACAGCAACACGGAACAGGCAATTTCAGAACAGGACTGCCCGGGCCTCGGCCACGCGGGCCTCATCCTCACGGTTCATAACCCGCAGGGCGCGGGCCAGAGTTTTCCAGGCTTCGGGCCTGTCATGCAGTCCAGCACTTTTTCGTGCCAACAGCTCGGCTATGGCTGGATCTTCTTTACTGTCAAGATAGATGTTGGCCAGCATGAGCATGGAGGCCGCATCCTGCGGATTACGCGTCAATGCCTCGTGCAAGAGTTCCCGTGCCTCCCGTCCCTTGCGCTGCCGTACTGCCACACGGGCAAGATACCGCCGGGCCACACCCGGTGTGTCCGGAAGTCTGTCTTCGAAAGCCGCCGCCTTCTCGTAATACCGACGAGCTTCGGTACGTCTGCCGCTCGACTCATACAATTGCCCCAACCTAATATGCGCAAAAAGATGATCCGGGGCCAACTGAATGCAGCGTCGATAATAACGCGCTGCCGCACGCCGCTCACCCAAGGTCTGACAGACCGAACCGAGATTGTAGAAAATCTGCTCCAGTGTGACGCTATCCGGTTTGTGCTTCAGGGCATCCAAAAAATAACGCCGGGCCTCATGGCCTCTTCCCAAAGCGGCCATGCACACTCCAAGGGAATTTCTGGCCATGGCGTTGTCTTCATCTACCAGCAGAGCCTGCTTGTATTCCTCCACAGCACCAAACACGTCTCCAAGACTGTAGCGTCTGTCCGCACTGATATTCAGTGCCAGGGAATTGCAGACACCAACCCTTGGTTCCGGCAGCAGGCGGGCGTATTCCAGAGCCTTCAGAGCGCAGTCCGGCATTTCTCCCCTGCGGTACTGCAAAAAGGGATATTCAGCCACTCCTATGGACACTGCAACCTTCCGACTATCCAAGACATTCCACAACTCGGTGTACAATGGAACAAGGTCGCCAGCAGAACATTCTGGATGGAAAACCATCAGACCGTTGCTGCCATACAGCCCAACCATGGGGCTTCCCTTTCCCGCCGCAGATGCCACAGGTCTTGAACGCCAAAGATTCACGATTGTTGTCAAATATGGGGAGGCCACGGAATCAGCAGTTGGGATTCCCGGAGGATTATCCTCCAGCCGCAACAGGGCGAGGACAAAAGCATGACAGCTTTCCGCCTCAACGGCAAAACTGTGCAAAAAGTCACCATGACCATGCAAATCCCTGGTAAGGGAAGTATCCTCCCCCCCTGAACAGGATTTGACCGGCATCACAACGGCAGTCTCCCTCTTTTCCCTGTCTCTCTGTTCTGACGACTCCCTGTGCTGAGAAGACAAAGCCGACACAGCCTCCATGGCCATATGGCTGGAAGGCCAATATTTTTCCTCTGAAGCGTCCATGCGCGCATCCAAATCCAGAACCGGCGTTTCTCCCAGCAAAACCAGCCTGTCTCCGGCTTGTGGAAGGCTGGACGCGTCCGCTAGAGAAAGGGCCTCGGCAACGGCATCCGTATCGCGCATGCGCAAGATGACAACCTCGCCCCTGTATTGTGGAGTCGCCTCGGCGTTTCCGCTCCACACAGCAAAACGCATGCCCTCGCGAGCCTTCGCCTGCCGTCCCACGCTAATTCGCAACCGCCCCAGAGGCAAACTTTCCAGCACCACCCCCCCCTCCTGAAGGATGCGGGCAAATGGCACGACTCGCAGCGCCGTCACCCGACCACCACGCGAACGCTGTTCCGCCACATCCGCTGCCAGTCGAGCCCTATCCATGCAGCGACGGGCCTGATCATACATATCCAGTTTTAGCTCCACCCCAAGCATGTCCTGCGGATACAACGCATGACCGGCACACAAACGCGGGCACACTTCCCTCTTGAGCAAGGGTGAGGTCATAGTCACCCCATCCATGGGTTTCAGCACGGATTCAGCCAGCTTTCGGCAGGCCTCCCTCCCAGCAGCCGGGAAAAGCAAAGCAAATTCCCAGCGTCCAACTCTGGCCACCGTCACATCCGAGGCCACGTTGCGACGACAGGTGTCCGCCAAGGCTCGCAGGTATTTCTGTGCAAAAGCGTACTCTCCCCCTCGTACCAAAGATGGTCCGTTGACGAGACGCACCACCACAAGCCCCATGCACAGGACGTGCAGTGGGGCCGGCACAGTTTCTTCACCTCCAGGCGACTCCAGCCAAGCACGCAAACGATTGGCCGCTTCGTCCATACGGGACAAAAGCGTCTCTTCAGTGGCCAAGCCCGTAAGGGCATCCGTACGTAAAGCCCTGGAGAAAGCCATGTTGTGCAGACAAAGATCCGTAATGGCCGGGAACATCGGCAGAAGGGGACGCACTTCTCTGGCCCTGATCCCATGCAGCATGCACACGCCGAGCAAGCTCCCCTCCCAGTACAAGGGCAGCAACAAACGGTGTTCATGCGCCAGCAGTGCTGGCTCCTTCCGTGTGCCCTCTGTAGGGAAATACAGCGCATGCCCACTGAAGCTTATAAAAGACGACAGCTGCTCGCAAAGCATGCCTTCCATTTCAATGATATCTTCGCGACCAAGGACCAGCGATGAGGATATTTTGTTCATGAGCGTCAGTGTAGTGTGGGGATGACAACTTGTCCAGAGCGGCAAAAAACATGTCATATGTTGCAAAAGTCGATGGGCCACTGTCAGCGCACAAAAGCGGCACGCCATACCTCAAAAGCGCTCTGTGCGCGACGGGCATAGTGCGCCTTGCGCTCCTTCTTGTGGGCCTTTTCCTCCAGGGCAGGCATCAGACCGAAATGGACATTTGAAGGTTGAAAATGCTTGGATGGAGTGCGCAAATGGCGTAACAGGGCTCCCATGGCTGTTTCTGCTGGTGGCAGGGCGGGTTCACACCCCGCAGCCCTGCCTGCCAGCAACAGTCCCAGCCACAAACCACAAGCCGCTGATTCGACATATCCCTCCACACCGGTGATCTGCCCGGCCAAAAATACCCCTGGTCTTGCCTTAAGACTAAGGTCAGGGGCAAGGACCGCCGGCGCATTCACATAGGTATTGCGGTGCATGCTCCCAAAACGCGCAAATTCTGCCCGTTCCAGGCCCGGCACAAGACGAAACACACGCACCTGCTCCCCCTGAACGAGTTTTGTCTGACAGCCCACGAGATTGCAGGCTTCAGCATTAGCGTTCTCTGGACGCAATTGCAAAACGGCCCACGGACGGTGACCAGTTCGCGGGTCCACAAATCCCACGGGTTTGAGTGGCCCGAAGGTCAACGTTCGAGGGCCGCGTTGAGCTAGAGCCTCCACAGGCATACAGCCCTCAAAATGCCGTTCCTGTTCAAAGGCATGTGCCGTTACCTTGTGAGCGGTGAGAAGAGCTTGATAAAAATTTTCGTATTCTTCTCGATTCATAGGGCAGTTAAAATAATCACCCTTGCCCGTGGCTTCTCCATGTTCTACGTCATACCGCGAGCCTCTGAAGACCACATCCATATTCAGCGAATCTGTCCAAACTATGGGAGCTATAGCGTCGTAAAAATAGCAATGGTTCGAACCTATCACTTCAGCAAGTGATGAAGAAAGCGATTCAGAGGCCAATGGGCCGGCGGCAATGATCACGATTCCCCTTCCCTCTGCGAAAGGGCGAAGAACTTCCTCGTCAACAGAGCGTATCTCCCGTTCCACCAAACAGATATTATTCTGTGCGATAACACGTTCCGTCATTTGACGGGCAAAAGCCTCACGATCCACGGCAAGGGCCTTTCCGGCAGGCACACGACAGGCATCAGCCACCGCCATAAAATCACTGCCCAGAGCGCGCATTTCTGCCTTCAGCAGACCAACACCAGAGGTGAGCTCGTCAGACCGAAAGGAATTGGAACAAACGAGTTCGCCCAGAAAATCGCTGACGTGCGCCGGCGATCGTGCCCCAGGTTTCTGCTCGAACAAGGTGACGTGATGACCGTAACGGGCAAGGCGCAGAGCGCATTCGCACCCGGCAAGCCCTCCCCCAACGATTGCGACGGACAGTGTTTGCATGCTGCCTCCCTTAACCGCAGCTTGAAAGAATTTGCGACCAATGGCAAGTGCCAATCCAGGACTTGCCTCCAGGTCCAGCCTGAATTACCATCTGAACCCCAGTCAGAGTGTTGTCTGCCCGTCAGCGCACAAAGCCTCTCGAAGAGATGGCCGTTGAAATCATGAACCATTGTCTTTGCCAGATCGAGGAGTTTGCCATGTCACAAGCTTTCGATGCCGTAAAATCCCTGGAAGAGCAACTGCTCTGCCGCTCCTACTCCCGCTATCCGCTTGCCATAGCTCGCGGCAAGGGGGCACGCCTCTGGGATGTGGACGGCAAGGAATATGTGGATTTGCTGGCAGGCATTGCCGTGGCGGCCCTCGGGCACTGCAACGACGAAGTGTGCGCCACCCTCACGGAACAGGCTCACCTTCTCTGGCATGTGAGCAACCTCTTCTATCAGGAACCACAGTTGAAGCTTGCCCGTCTGCTGCTTTCGACAACCCACCATGGCAAGGCATTTTTCTGCAATTCTGGTGCAGAAGCCAATGAAGCCGCCATCAAGCTAGCAAGACGTTACATGCGCACCATAAAACAACGCGACGCCTTTGAAATCATCACACTGAACGGGTGTTTTCACGGCCGTACCCTTGGCACACTGGCTGCCACGGGACGTGAAAGTCTGAGCGCCGGTTTCACTCCGCTGCCAGAGGGTTTTAAACAGGTTCCCGTGGGGAACACGGCCATGCTGGAGGCGGCCATGACCCCCTCCACGGCCGCTGTACTCCTGGAAATCGTCCAGGGCGAAGGCGGTATCGTTCCACTGCCCGAAGATTGGCTGCGCTCTGTGGAGTCCCTGTGCCGCAAGCACGATGTACTCTTCATCTGCGATGAGGTACAGGCGGGATTCTGCCGCACGGGCAAATTCTGGGCCTTCCAGAATTACGGGCTGACCCCGGATATTATCAGCACGGCAAAATCACTGGCCAACGGGCTGCCCATGGGGGCCATGCTGGCCACTGACGAAGTGGCACAGGGTTTTGTGGCTGGCAGTCACGCCACAACCTTTGGAGGAGGCGCACTGGCTTCTGCCGTGGCTGCGAAGGTTGTAGAAATCATGCTGCGTGACCATCTTGCCGACCGTGCCTCACAACTGGGCGGGCGTCTCAAGGAACGTCTTTGCGCCATGCAAAAACGCCTGCCGGACAAGATTCGCGAGATACGAGGTCTGGGGCTGATGATCGGAATCGAGCTCCTCATACCGGGCCGTCCAGTATGGATGGAATTGCTCCATCGCGGATATATCTGCAACCTGAGCCATGAAGTCACCTTACGTCTGCTCCCCCCCCTAACCATTGATGAGGCCGACCTCACAAACTTTTCCGCAACTTTGGAAGACATCCTCCGCTCAACCTGAATCCGACTTCATCCCAAGGACTTTACACCTGCGCCATTCTGCGATACAAGTAATAAAAGATATTGTCATGCATACGGCAACCTCGAAACACGGGGTTGCCGTATGCATTGAAGGAGCATAGCATGGACGTATTTGATCAGGCCACTGAACTGGAACGCCTCGACCGTGAATCGGCCCTCCTCAGGGCACGGGCCTCCATGGACCATAGCGGTCCGGAATGGATCAACGGAGTGGCATGTTGCCGTGAATGTGGGAACCCCATTCCCCAAAAACGTCTGGAAGCTCTGCCTGGCGTTGGTCTATGCCGCACCTGTCAGGAAGAACACGAAAACGGCATGTTTTAAGCCAGGCCTGTTGCCTCTAGTGAACTTGGCGTACTTGCCTTGTGTGATGGCATCAGCGCAGGACTTTTCCCTATGAGAGTCAGAATCCCGCCCGCATGAGACGGTCGGACATGGACAAAACGGCATGGATGAACCCTCAAAAAAAGACACAACGGCTTCCGAGGATTTGCGCCGTGCCGTTTTTCTGGACCGTGACGGCACTTTGAACGAAGACCTGGGCTATGTTCACCAAAAGGAGGACTGGCACTGGCTTCCGGGAGTTGTTGAAACCCTCAAGCGCCTGCACACTGCGGGTTATCTTCTGGTGGTGGTGAGCAATCAGTCCGGCCTAGCCAGAGAAATGTACACGGAAAACGACCTGCACAGTCTCGAAACCTGGGTTTGTGAAGACCTCGTTTCACACGGGACGTGCATTGACGCCTGGTACCATTGTCCGCATTTGCCCGAGATCACGGGGCCATGCACCTGCCGCAAACCCCAACCTGGGCTTCTTCTCCAAGCCGCCAACGATCTGCACATTGATCTTGCCAACTCATGGATGGTGGGGGACAAAGTCAGCGACGTTCAGGCGGGCCTGGCTGCGGGCTGCCACTGCCTCCTGCTGCGACATTCAGAAAAAGTCGACAGCACAGACATACCAGAACAAGTGGCAGTGGTGCCGCACCTGGCGGCCGCCGGTGTGCATATTCTTGCTCCGCAATGGCGCTCCTCCAGCCTGGCACGACTCAAACGAGGCGGCACCCACAAGGATTGTTTCGGATAAGCGTACCTCTTGGCACGATCACCCAGATCTGCCCATCACGTATATTGAGGGTCGTTGCTCTTGATGATCTGGAAAGCCTTCATGGCCTTGATGGTGCCGGGGATTCCCTGGTACTTTGGCACACCCTCCACCGTACAGTTGAGCATTTCCTCGTGATCCGTGTCCAGCACAATGATATCCCCGACTTGCATGCGCAGCAGCTGGTTGCCCGTAATGGTGGTATGCCCCATGGTCACCTTGAGATTGACGGGCGTTTCCATAAGGCGTTCCTTGAGACGGGCCACCCAGGTGTGGTCCACCTCCAGTCGCTCCGTCTGAAAGCTGGCGTGAAGTTTGGAACGTATGGGTTCAATGGTGGCGTAGGGCAGACAGACAATCATGGAGCCGAGCGCGGTGTCCAGCTCCACCTCAAAAGTTATGATAACTACCACGTCGCTGGGTGGCACAATGGCGGCGAACTGGGGCGTAATTTCACTGCGAACCAGTTCCAGCTTAACATCGTGTACAGGCCGCCACGATTCTTCCATGTTTTCGAGGGCGATTTTGACAATCCTGTCCACCACGGCCTGCTCAATACGGGTGAAATCCCTGCCTTCCACCTTGGGCTGAGAACCGGCCCCACCAAAAACATTTTCCACTAGGGCGAAAACGAGACGCGAGTCCACCACCATAAGGGCATTGCCTCGCAACGGATCCATCTTAAAAATATTGATGGACGTGGGCACCGGAAGTGAGCGCATAAATTCGCCGAACTTGGTCATGTCGATGGAGATGGGGTGCAACTCCACACGCTTGCGTACCGCGTTGGACAAGGCGTTGGTACACAAACGGGCAAAACGGTCGTTGACAATCTCGAGAACTGGCATACGACCGCGAATAATGCGATCCTGATTGGCAAGGTCAAAAGCGACAATGCCGGAGTCATCCTCCTCCACTTCGGTTTCGCTTTCGATCTCTCCACCCGACAGCCCGCGCAGCAGCGCGTCGACTTCGTCTTGTGCCAGAACCTTGTTCATGCTTGCCCAGCTCCCTGACCTGTGTACGTGGCTCCGCCATTTCTTGCAGGATAGCCATTCCCCGCGTTTCCGTCAAATTCAGAGTTTTCCCCCAAGCAAATTCATTTTGTCGTCCCCACGGGACTTGCCATTGAAGACAGCTTGGGGCAGGCTTGACATGTTATGCTCATACATCTGCTCCTCCCTTCCACGGCTCAGCCTGATGACCGCCATGCGAAAGGTTTTACGATTTCAACCATGCCAGGGCAGCGTCTTTCACAGGCCATTTGGCTCTCAGGGCTCGTTCCTCCCCTCCCCCTGTGCGGTGGGCTGGGGCGCTGCGGACGTTGCCGCGTGCGTTTTACTGGCATTGCACCTCAGCCTCTGCCCGAAGAGAAAGAGGCCCTTTCCCCCCGGGAGCTGACTGAGGGCTGGAGATTGGCTTGCCATCACAACGCTCACGATGGCGTGGAGGGAATCACACTGGAACTGCCTCCCACAAGTCTTTTCCCAGGCCGGATGACAGAAACCATGCCGCAAGATCTTTGTCAGGCAGAGGCCTTTCTGCCGGAGCTGACCCTGGCCGTGGATCTTGGCACCACGTCTGTCTGCTGGCGCGCCCGTCATGCCGACACGGCCGCTCTGCTGGCACAAGGATCCGACCTAAATCCACAGGCAGGAGCGGGAGCTGACGTTATATCACGACTGGCCGTGGCACAACGACCCGACGGACGTCGACGCCTAGCCCAACTTGTATGGAATTATTTGAAAAACGTCATTGCCGGATTGCGCCATCAAGGACTCGGACACGTCACTGGCATATGCCTGGCTGCCAACACGGCCATGACCGACATTTTCTGTGACAGGGATATACGGGGGTTGTGCGCCGCTCCCTACAAACTTTCACACCATGGCGACGAGACAGTGTCTCTGCCGGGATTACCGCCAGTATACATTCCCCCTCTGCCGGCGCCCTTTGTGGGGGGAGATGCCAGTGCCGGCCTCTTCAGCCTGCTGGCCACAGGGGCACCACGCCCTCTTGTCCTGGCCGACCTTGGTACCAATGGCGAACTGGCACTGCTCACGCACGAGGATCAATTGTGGCTGACCAGCGTCCCCCTGGGGCCGGCACTGGAAGGCATAGGCCCGGAGTGCGGGCAACTGGCCGGTCCCGGGGTGATTACCGCCTTTTGTCTTGAACCAGCTGGCCTTCAGGCCATCTTTCACCCCTACACGGATGCCAAGATGGCGACCGACATGCGGACACAAGCCCAAGGCATCAGCGCCACGGGATATCTTTCTCTCTTGGCGATACTCCTGCGTACTGGCGTACTGGACAGTGATGGCCATTTTGTGACCACGGTATCCATGCCTCTGGCACGCAGGCTGATCAAGCTCATGCACCCCGGTACAGGCGAACACCCTCCGTGTCTGCACCTGCCCCACGGTCTCTGGTTGTCTGCCGCCGACGTGGAGGATATGCTCAAGGTCAAAGCTGCCTTTGCCCTTGCTCTGAACGTCCTGTTGAATCAGGCGAACTGTCGTGCCACAGACGTTGCCTCATTTTTTCTTGCGGGAGCCCTGGGCAAACATGCCTCATCTGGCGATCTGGTCACCCTTGGGCTGATCCCTCCAGCTATGGAACAGCATCTGCATATTATTGGCAATGCCTCACTGGACGGAGCCGATTTGCTGATACAGAACATAGACAAACGCGATCTTCTGACCCGTTTGTGCGCCCGTGCCCATGTGCTTTCCCTGGTTGACGACCCACACTTTCACAAAAACTACCTGCGCCAAATGCGCTTTGGAGCCTGAATGCCATCCCGCCTGCCCCATTCCGCGTCCCCTTCCCCAAGCCATCGCACGTCCAGCCGCAAGCCCCTTCCACACCGCTTGGAAGGAAAGCCGACATGGTCTGGGGCCGTATCGCTCTTTCCTCCCCTGCCAAAGGATGTTTGCACACTTTTGACGCGACTGCCCGAAGCCCTTCATCGTATTCGTCCGCTTAAGTCCGCACACAAGCGTTCTCTGCCGGATGACGTGGCGGCACTCTCACAGATACTGACCAGGGAACGTGACAAACTGGACAGGCCCTATTGGGCCAATCCGGCATACGTCAGTGCCTATCTGTACTATTTTCTCCCCTGGAATCTTATACGCCTCACGCGCCTGCTCACGGCCCTACCACTTCCCGATCCGTGCTGTGGACAAGGCAGCCAGGCCCTGCTGGTGGACATGGGGTCCGGTCCGCTCACCCTGCCTCTGGCGCTCTGGCTGGCCCGTCCACAATGGCGCAGTGCTCCCGTGAGTGTGCTGGCTCTGGACACTTCACCGCAGCCCCTGCAACTGGGCCGCGCCCTCATGGAAACCCTGGGTCTGCTGACGGGCTTTCCCGTATGGCCCATACACACGGCCAAAGCCCCAATGAAACAAGCCGCCAGACAGGCAGCCCCGTTTTTGAACAAAGGACACCCCTGGCTGCTTAGCGCCGCCAATGTTCTCAACGAGACACAGGCGTTCTCCCCCCGCCATGATGCAAATTCAAAGTATCTGGCCACCATAGAACCGGAAAATGGTGAGGATGAAGACTTTGAAGAAAGCCATCTGGACGATCTTCTGACCTCACTGGCCCCACTGCTGAAACCCTTCGGAGATCATAGCGCCGATTGTCCGGCCTGGCCCGCCCTGCTTTTTGTGGAACCGGGCACGCGATTGGGCGGCAGCACTGTCATGCGCTTGAGAAAAACGGCCATGGATGAAGGATTGACGGTTCTGGCCCCCTGCACGCACCAGCACCCCTGTCCTCTACATCAAAGCCGCACTTGGTGCCACTTTACCTTTGACAGTACAGGTGCCCCCACGTGGCTGACAGACCTCTCGGCAGCAGCCGGTCTCGCCAAAAACGCACTCAGCCTCTCCCCACTCCTCCTGTCGAGCTCAACGCCGACGAGGGCGGAATCCGGCTGCGGGCGTCAGGCCCGTGTGATATCCTCACCGATGAAGGTGCCACATCTTCACGGCAAGGCCCGTTACGCGTGTTCCGCACAGGGACTTTTACTGCTGGAGGATTCGGAAAGGCTGTCGTGCGGCGACTCCCTACCCATACGCCTGCCATGCGACGGCCAACTCGACCGGAAGAGTGGGGCGCGACTCGTGCGACCGGCCGTCACAAAGGCTGGGCATGGTCCTGGGCGAGATAAATGACTTCCTCAATCATGCCCAGTAACTCTTCCAGAATACCACCACCGTACATGGGATGGCCGAACAGGGAAGCCCTCTGATGCTCCAGCCACCGCCGGTCCACCGCGCCAGGAAGGGTCGGGGAGAGACTTTCGGCCAGACGGCAGGCCAGGACATGATCTTCGGCTCCAGCCGCAAAAATGTGCTCCAACGCGGCAAAACGACCGCAGACTGAACGCCACCAGGTCAGTGCCGCTGGCGTGGGTTCCAGCTCCAGGGCCGTACACAACGCTGCGTGCAGATTGTTGCAGCCAGCGCCTGGCATACTTGTACGCCATCCCCAGAGCCAATGGGTGCGGGCAAAAAAGAGATGATGCTCCACAGCCAAATCCAGCAAATCACGCATATGACGCAGGGCGTCTTGCAGGGGAAGACGCTCCCGGCATCGGGGCCAGGCGTTGTTTGGATGACGCAACTGCCAGAGTGGCACGACCCTTTCCCCGGGATCAAGACATGCCATGCGGGAAAGCAAGCGGGCAAGCCAGGCATTGGCATCAGGACTATTCGGTGTCTCCAGATGTGAATAGCTCAAAACATAACGCCCCAAACCATAAGAACCGCTGATCACCAGTGGCCGTCCTTCCAGAAAATCCGCCGACACATTGATACCGTACAAGGATTGCCAATGGGCAATGGCATTGCCGGGCAGCTTGCTCAAGGGCAGGTCCGCCAACCAAAAATCTCTGTCCGGGCATTGTCCCACGGCCAGGATCTGAACGTCCGTCACTTCCTGTGGAGCGAACTGCCCTGGCCACCAGACCGGCAAGGCGTATAGGCCATCTGAGCTCTGACATGAGAGTGGTTCGGGAGAAAACGTCAGTCCCTCGGTGACACGCGCCCGAACATGTCCTGAAATGAGATGGTACAGGCGCTGCGGGTAGGGTGCCCGGCTCCATGGACAGATATTTAGTCCATCTTCAGCGTTTGGATGCGTCAAGGCCAAACCGGCCCCACCACAAAATCCGAGATAAAAATTTCCCGCAGCGAGCCAGCGGCGCACGGCCTCACGCCCATCCGCCCCCAAAGCCTGCGCCTTGTGGCGCGCATTGCCACCAGGAACTAGCAGCAGGGCGGCTTCATTTCTGGCACTTTTTGTTGACTTGCCTAAAATGCCGCCTTCGGCTATGTCTTGACCCTTGACCAGACGGCAGTGCAGCCCCAGCGCACGTACAGCGCGCCAGGCCATAAGGCCCCAGATATGGGACGCGTCCCAAAGAATGCAAACAGACTGCCCGTCAGACATGATGACGTACTATCGCCGCCTTTCATGGAGAATGCAAGATGGCTGACTCACTACCCAAGGGTTATGAACCACAGAATGTCGAATCCCGTTGGCGCAAACATTGGGAAGAGAACAAAACCTTTACGCCCGATCCGGACTCGCCGGGCGAACCCTATTCCATTGTCATACCACCTCCCAATGTTACGGGCGCCTTGCATATCGGACATGCCCTCAATCTGACCCTCATCGACGTGCTTTGCCGCCATGCCCGACAAAAAGGAAAAAACGTGCTTTGGCTTCCGGGCACGGACCACGCGGGCATTGCCACACAAAACGTGGTGGAACGCGCTCTCGCCAAGGAAGGGAAAACCCGACGCGATCTGGGTCGAGACGCCTTTATCGAAAGGGTCTGGGCATGGCGTGAAGAATACGGTCATCGCATTCTCGACCAGATTTCCGCCATGGGAGCCTCTGTCGACTGGACACGCCTGCGTTTCACCATGGACGAAGGGCTTTCCGCCGCCGTACGTAAAGTCTTTGTGCGCCTGTACAAGGAAGGGCTCATTTACAAAGGCGATTATATCATCAACTGGTGCTCCCGCTGTCACACAGCCCTGGCCGACGACGAGGTGGAACACGAACAGCACCAGGGCAAGCTTTGGAAAATCCGCTACCCCTTGTCCGACGGCTCAGGACACATTACCGTGGCCACCACAAGACCAGAGACCATCCCTGGAGACACGGCCGTATGCGTTCATCCGGAAGACGAACGCTACGCAAATCTGGTGGGCAAAAGCGTCCAAGTGCCCGTACTGGGACGCACCATCCCCATCATTGCCGACAGCTATGTGGACCGGGAATTCGGCACCGGCGCCCTCAAGGTCACGCCCTGCCACGACCACAATGACTGGGCGCTGGGTCAGAAACACCATCTGGAATTTCTGCAGGTCATTGACGAAAACGGCGTCATGAAGGCAGAGGCCGGTCCCTACGCTGGTCTCTCCAAGGAAGATTGCCGAGACAAAATCGTGGCCGACATCAGCAGTGCCGGTCTGCTGGAAGGGGAGGAAAATCTTGACCATGCCGTGGGCCATTGCTACCGTTGCCATACTGTGGTTGAGCCCCACGTGTCCACCCAGTGGTTTGTGGCTGCCACAAAACTGGCCCCGGCCGCCCGCGAGGCCGTACCCTCACTCACGCGGATACTCCCCGAAACATGGCTCAGAACCTATTATCACTGGTTGGACACCATCCGTGACTGGTGCATAAGCCGTCAGATCTGGTGGGGACACCGCATTCCGGCTTGGACCTGCAACGACTGCGGTGAACTCGTCGTGGCTGAGGAAGCCCCGGACGTGTGCCCCAAATGCGCCGGTCACCGTCTGAAACAGGAAGACGACGTGCTGGACACCTGGTTTTCCTCCGCATTATGGCCCTTCTCCAGCATGGGCTGGCCCGAAGACACGAAGGATCTGCAACGCTGGTACCCCACCAGTGTTCTGGTAACGGGCTTCGACATCCTTTTCTTCTGGGTGGCCCGCATGATGATGATGGGGTTACACCTCATGGGCCGAGCGCCCTTTGCCAACGTATATCTGCACGCCCTGGTGCGCGATGCTACAGGGCGCAAGATGTCAAAATCCACCGGCAACGTCATTGACCCACGCGAAATGATCGCCTAATACGGCTGTGACGCGCTGCGCTTCACACTTACGGCTTTTGCGGCCATGGGTCGGGATATCCGACTTTCCGAAGAACGCATCGAAGGATACCGTCACTTCATCAACAAACTGTGGAATGCGGCCCGCTTCGCCCTTATGAACCTGCCAGAGAAAGCGCCTGAGCCTGTGGACCTTACCGCTGTTTCCGGCAGGCACCACCAATGGCTGCTCCATCGGCTGGAAGAGGTCAAGGTCGACATGGACCACGCTCTAGAAGAATACCGTTTCAACGATGCGGCTCAACTCGGCTACAAATTCCTGTGGAACGAATTTTGTGACTGGTACCTGGAACTCATCAAACCCGACATGCAAAGTGACGACGAAGAGCGCAAAGCAACGGCACAGTACGTCCTCTGGCTCTCACTGCGCGAACTGCTCGTGCTCTTGCACCCCATGATACCCTTTGTTACTTCAGAAATATGGGCGGCTCTGCCCATACCTGAGGGGACTACCGCAACGGATCTTGCTCTGGAACCCTACCCTCCCATGCGTCCCGACTGCCAGCGCCCGGAGGAAGCGGCGCGCATGGAATTCGTTCAAAACATCATCGTGGCCGTGCGCACTATTAAAGCCGAACTTGGCATCAGCCCGGCCCATAAAGCCTCCCTGCTGTTGCGCCCCGTGAATGAGGAACAGGCCTCACTTCTGGAGGAAAACCGTTCCTGCCTTGTCACCCTTGCACGGTTAGAGAACCTCTCCCTTGCCGGAGAGCAGTACCCCAAGGCGTCCGCGTCGGCCGTGGTTGAGGGATGCCAGGTTATTGTCCCTCTTAAGGGGACGGTGGATCTCAAGGCAGAACTGACGCGTCTGGACAAGGAGCTTGCCAAACTGGAAAAGGATCTCGTCGCGACCAACAAAAAATTGCACAATGAAGACTTCGTGAAACGCGCGCCAGAAGAGGTAGTCAATCGTGAACGGGAACGAGCTGAAAAGCTGCTTGACGCCAGGAGCAAAATGCAGGCGCTGCGCGCACGCTTCGCAGAAGCTCTGGACGAAGAGTAGCATACTTAATCTAGCAGGTGCCACACTGATTTAATCGATTATTGTTTTGGAACTTTTCAGTGGGAGGCAATCCAGAAATAATGTCGCCGTGGGACAGCATGCCCCCTAAATGAATGAAGCAAGCGGCCGATAACACTTTTTAAGAAAGGATGCCTTTGGTGCTTCGTTCGTTTCACCACAAATATTGCTATGAAAAAAACGGAGGAGGAGATATGCGATTATCCATGACAACAAAGAGCATCTTCATACTCGCAGGGAGTGTGATTATTGGTGCTCTGGGTATTTTTTTCACATCCAGATATTACCTCCATGGAGGATTTGAAGATTCCCTGACCGAACAGGTTAATACCATGCATCTTGTCGTGGATGATAAGTATGCAAGTATTCAGGAAAAATTCGCCAAGGAAGGCCCTCTTCTAGCCCAGTCCGAGGAAGGGGAGGAAGCCTTCAAATCAGGAGATCCCGCCAGGCTGAAAGCTTTTGCCAGACATGCCCTTGCCGAAACAGGAGCAGGTTTTGTGACGCTGACCGACACGCAAGGTGTGGTTCTAGCCCGTGGCGGCAATGATAAGACGGGCGATAATATTTCCAATAACCCCCTTGTGACCGGAGCCATGCGCGGGCAGGCCACGACTGACTTGGTAAATATGCCAGTCAACGGACTCTCAATAGGCTGTGCTGCACCAGTTATGCATGAAGGTAAGGTCATCGGCACTCTTCTTCTTGGCGAAGGGTTCAATACGCATGCCTTTGTGGACAACCTGAAAAGAATAACCAACGTCGAGGTGACGGTGTTCGAGGGTGACACGCGGGTTTCCACAACCATTACGAATAACGGGCAGCGTGCCGTAGGCACCCGCGTGAACAATCCTAAGGTAGAGAGTACCGTGCTCTCTGGCGGGGGCGTGGTGCATGCCACGGCCAATATCTTCGGTAAACCTTACAAGACCATGTACTGGCCCATGAAGAACAATGCCGGCAAAACCATCGGCATGTGGTTTGTCGGCGCCAGCATGGATCATATGGAAAATACCATTGGCTCCATCGTGAAGACCTGCCTTATTGCCACGGCCATTATAGCCGCTGTGCTGTGCCTGCTTGGGGCGATTTTCTTCCGGTCCATGGTCAAGCCTTTACGCCAGACCGTAAGCTATGCGACAGAGGTTGCGGAAGGCGATCTGGATGCCCAGTTGCTTGCCAAGCCCCGCCAGGACGAGGTCGGCGATTTGATTGGCGCCCTGCGTCAAATGGTTGATTCCTTGAAGCGCAAGATCTCCGAAGCCAACGATGCCATGAGCGTGGCTGAAGAGAAAACCCGTCAGGCTGAAGAAGCCACGCGTCAGGCTGAAGAAGCCGCTCGGCGTGCCGAGGCTGCCAAGTCCGAAGGTATGCACGCCGCTGCCGAACAGCTGGAGGTCATGGTCAGCGGCATCTCGGCGGCAGCGAGCGAACTTTCCGCCCAGATTGAGCAGTCCGACAGAGGCGCGGTAGAATCCTCCCAGCGCTTGGGTGAGGCCGCCACGGCCATGAACGAGATGAATTCCACAGTGCAGGAAGTAGCCCGCAACGCCTCTTCCGCCGCCACAGTTTCTGCTGAGACACGTAACAATGCTGAGGATGGCCAAAAGATTCTCCATAGCGCCATGAACAGCATCGGCCAAGTGCAGAAGGTGTCGCTTGCGCTCAAGCAGGACATGGGTACCTTGCACGAGCATACGCAAAATATCAGTCAGATCATGAACGTTATTTCTGACATCGCCGACCAGACCAACCTTCTTGCGCTTAACGCCGCCATTGAAGCAGCCCGTGCGGGTGAAGCTGGCCGAGGATTCGCAGTGGTTGCTGACGAGGTGCGCAAATTGGCTGAAAAGACCATGGCCTCCACCAATGATGTGTCCAGCGCCATCACCTCCATTCAAAGCAGCGCGCAACAGAGCGTCAACCGTATGGAGGAAGCTCTTGGAGATGTTGAGCAGGCCACGTCCCTTGCCCAGCAGTCTGGTGAGGCTTTGCAACAGATTGTCCGCAATGTGGAAGACACGGCTGATCAGGTGCGGGCCATTGCCACCGCTTCTGAGGAACAGTCTGCCGCCAGTGAGGAAATCAATCAGTCTATCAGCACTGTCAACGAAATGTCCAACCAGACCACACAGGCCATGAACGAGGCGGCCAAGGCTATCTCCGATCTTGCTCAACAGACAGAACGTTTGAGTGTTCTTATTGACGAGATGAAAAGAGCATAATACAGTTCTCAAGAACCGTTACCCAACTTACGGTTCTCTTTACCTCCTGATGGAGCTGTTCAGATCGCTGGACAGCTCCATCTTCCGTCTTCGCCGTTCTATCAATCGTTCTCTTTCGGTCTATGACCCCTAAGTCACACTGGCTTATTCATAGGCCTACCATACCCTCGATGTCCTTGCCGCCAGGAATGCTGATACCGTTGTTCCTGAGGAAATTCTTGAGGTCATTGCTCATTCCGTCCGGAATCCCCTTGGTGTTCGCATGGATGCCTACCTGCTTGTATTCCCGCGCCAAGTTCATCATGTCGGCCATTTCCTTCTTCTTGGCCTGTTCGGTTTCTATTTCCTTGATGCCGGAAAGCGCGGAATCCTTTCCAAGTGCGACTGACGCAAGAGGGGGAGAATCAGCATCTGTCAAAGCCCCTCTAAATCCCGACGTCGTGAATTTCGTCAGACCATATCAGATAGCGAACCGCCAATGACAATCTGAGTAAAAGCCTTACAGCTCTTGCTCTTTCATAGGAAATCGATGCGAGCCTGCCGTTCTTCAGTCAGGATTTTTAGTTTCTCCCCTTGGTCCTCGCCCCTTTTGGGGGGACAGCCTGAAATTTCCCCCCAAATGGCCCCTTCCTGAGACGATCACCCAAAACCTAGGTTGGCCCATTTCTTTTGTAGTCTGTGGTCATGGCGAGCGTTCTCCCGGACGATAATGTTTTCTGTTGCAACATTCTTGCGTTTCTGGCATTCCATAGTAATGGCGAAAAAGAAAGGCGTTCGCATCAGCCTTCGGGGAAAGCTCCTTTATCCTGTTGTCATAGCGCTGGCTTTGTTCATGGGAATCAGCGCGCTCGCCCTTTCGTTCTTCTTGACCGACGCCGCCGAGGAGACGTTCGTTTCCATGCTTTCCGCCGGAAACGAGATACTTGTAAAAAACATTCGCAACGTGTCGGCTACGTATCGAAGCTTGATGAAGGCCATTTCCGCCAATCCCCAGTTTCAGTTCCTATCCGACGTCGCAGGAAGAAGTGCTTCCTCTTTTGTCGCACCGATTCCTGATATTTACAGGGACAGCGTATGGAGCAAAGCGGAGATGCATTTGCAGACGCTCGCCGATATTTTTCCAGACGTCTCCCAGTTCAGTTTCGCGTTGCGGAACGGCGACGTCATAGCGAGTTCGCAAAAGGAAACGATCGGAAAGCTTAACGTAGCTGAAAACACGTGGTTTGCGCGAGCGCTGGGGGGTAAAACGGTGATATCCCCTCCGCTCATGAGCTTGTCCACGGGGGAAAAGTCCGTCATTATCGCCGCGCCGGTATACGATTCGTCTGGCGATATCGGCGGTGTTGTCTATGCCGTCCTCTCATGCCTGCGCGTCGTCTCGGACACTATCAGGAACGTAAAAATGTCAAAGACGGGCTACGCCTACATCGTCGACGGCGAGAGCGGACTGATGGTCGCCCACAACACATGGTCCAAGATACTGACAGACAACGTGTTTAAATCGCAACCGTGGATGAAGACTCTTGGACCCGACGACCGTGGTGTCAGAAAGGACTACGTTGACAGAGAAGGCAACAGGCGGCTCGCCGTGTACCACAAGGAGCCGATATCGGGGTGGATAGCCGTTTCCTGTATATCGACGGAAGAATTGGAGAGACGGAAAACATTCATCAGGGGGCTCATTTTCGCCCTGACAATTGGCGGAGCAATTGTTGCGGGGCTCGTGATATCCTTCGTCCAGCAGTCTACGACGAACGACCTGCACCGCGTCAGAAACTTCGCGAAGGAAGTCGCTGGCGGAAAACTCGACAGCATTATCGTCATGAACAGGAACGATGAGATTGGCGACCTTGGCGACGATATAGCTGTGATGGTGCGTTCGCTGAAAAGGCACGTGCAGAAGGAAATTCGCGACACCGAAGAGCGGCGCAAGGAATTCGCGGCCCTGCGCGACGCCCTCATGCTCACGCTTGCCGGACTTGTTGAGAGCAGGGATTCGAGCACAGGACAGCATATCCGCAAGACTTCCGCCTATGTCAAGATAATCACATACAGCTTGAAGGACAGGGAGGATTTCAAGGACGCTGCGGACCTGCTTGCCGCGATCCTGGCGAAGGGCGTGGCGCAGCAGATCAAGCAGGGCTTGCACCGGGAATACGTCGAAAAACACGAGACGCCGCCGTTCATGCGCGGCAAACTGGACCTGCCGGGC